>NZ_JBMFIW010000006.1:0-65516 GCF_049974385.1 Caldisphaera sp.
TATCCCGTGACCCTGGTGAAGCCCAAGGGCTGAGAATTAGATATAAATTCATGAAAATTCAATGAAGCCCAAACCCCATCACTACCTATATATGTCATAATTAATATGAATATAAGATAAACAACATACCATATAGATTTTTTAAAATCTCCTTTAACTTTAAATATAAATCCGAATACAATAGAGGCAATAATTCCTATAGCAATTGCGTATGGAACAGATGGCCATCCGCTCCAAAAAGCAATTAATGAAGCAGAAATAAAAGCCAAGCCACTCCATAGCCAACCAACAGGCAATCTATAATTATTTGGAGTTAATCCTTTCCTTCTAGCTGAAAGCATAGCAACTGGTAGAGTAGCAAAAGCTAGATAACCGCTAACTACGGCATCTTCCAATAAAGAATAAATTGCATGGACAGGTGCTGTTAGAAAAGTTAATATTGCGCCTATTATTGCAAATACTATCAAAGACCAATATGGTATAGCATATGTTTCGCTTACTTCCTTTAATTTTTCTGGCATATATCCAGATCTGGCCATAGCAAAAACTACTCTAGTTCCACTACCTAAATATATATATATCCTGTTACAAAAGGACCAAGTATAGCAACGATTAATATTAAGAACAATGATATGTTGGAATGAATAGCAGATGAAATATCAACAAAAGGATTACCTGGTAAATTAGATATGGAAGTCCAGTCGCCTGGTTTAAAGCCAAAAGAATCCCATTTTATACCTCCAACAAAAACTATTGAAAATAATATATAAATAATAGTTTGCCCAATAACTACTAAAATTATAGCTTTTCCCAAGAAATTTTTATCTTTTACTTCTTCTGCAAAATCTGGTATAACTCTTATTCCACCATATGCAAACATAGCCAAAGGTATTGCATAAAATATTCCTGTGAAACCATATGGAATAAATCCTCCGGGTAGAGATGTGAAGTTCTTAGCCGAGAAAAACACAAATGAAATTGATAAAGCTGCAACAATATATAGTATTAATTTAAAAATGCCTAATCCTAATGTAGATTTTCCAAATACCTTAACACCATAATAATTAAATGGAACGAATAAAAGCAACAAGATAGTGCCAACAATAGCTCCTAGAGGTGTTGGTATTGTAGAATTTGGAACCAATAGTTTTGGAAAGAAATACGCCAATCCTTCAACGGTTGCTAAAGCTTCTATTGGAGGAATAAAAAGATACCAAACTAAGTTCATAAATGATGATAATAGATTTAAAGTGTTTCCATGTGTATATAAGGGATACCTTGCAGGTCCTCCCGCTTCTGGCCATACTAATGATAACTCAATAATTGGAATGGCAATAAATGTATAAAATAGTGCTCCAATAATCCATGAAATAATTAATGATGGCCCTGCATATCCAGCCATTCCGGCAGTTGAAAATAATACTCCAGTACCCACAGCTCCTACTACGCCTGCTATAAATATTTCCAAAAAAGATAATTCCTTTTTGAGGCCTGTACTTTTGTTTGGACTCTCTTTATTATCCAAACAAAATCACATAATTAAACCATTCTTTAAAGAGTATAAATTTCTTATGCATGATATATATTAATAAAAGATTTATTTAACCTATTTAATTAATTAAGTTTTTATTAGTGATAATGTTTTCCTAATTTTTTAAGAATTTTATAATAAACTTATGTTATAAAAAATTTAAATTAATTCACTATAAATTATTCTAAAATGATTATAAATACTTTATAAAATAATATGCTTGATCACAGCTAAAGCAAGTTAATACTTTATTGAAATAGTAAATGTAATCTTTAATAATATTATGAATAAATAACGAAGCTTTTTATTGATTATTTGTTGCTTTATTAAAAATTATTCTTCCATGAATTTCTTTTTATCTTCATTGTTTTTCATACCCCAATATTTTTCAGGGAACTTACCACTTTCTACTTCGGTTTTATAATTTAATATAGCTTCTTTTATTACTGATTTTAAATCTACATACTTTTTTGCAAACTCAGGAGAATAGTCTCCGAGACCTAATAAATCATTTATAACCATTATTTGACCATCACAATATGGTCCGCTACCAATACAAATAGTTGGTATTGAAATTTTTTCTGTTATTTTTTTAGCAACTTCATATGCTGTATATTCAATAACTAGAGAAAAAATGCCTGAATCTTCTAATTGAAGAGCATCATTAAGTATTTCTTTAGCCTCACTATAGGTTTTCCCTAAAAGCCTATATCCACCAATCTGTTTGTGTTTTTGAGGTGTTAATCCTATATGACCCATAACAGGAATACCTGAATTTACGATACTTTTTATTATTTCTTTATATTCACTACCGCCTTCAAGTTTAACAGCATCAGAACCAATCCTGAGAAAGCGTGATGCATTTAATATAGCTTTCTCTTTGCTATATTCATAGCTCATAAACGGCATATCTGATACAACTAGGGCATTCGGTTTAGCATTGCATACAGCTTTGGTATGAATAAGCATTTCGGCCATTGAAACCTGTAAAGTTGATGGATATCCTAGGACTACCATACCTAATGAATCACCGACTAATATTATATCAACCCCTGTTTCATCAACTATTTTTGTTGTTGGATAATCGTAGCTCGTTACAGCTACAATTTTTTTATTACCTTTCATTTTTAAAATGTCTCTAATCGTTATCTTTTTTCTCTCCATATGTTCACCCATTTAATATGGAATCACAAAGTCTATTATTTTCTTTTAAAAGATCTTTCATGACCATAACTGATTTATAGGCAAAATAATTATATTTTGCTTGATATCCTATTTTTCTCGCAATTTTATATAAAGCTAAATTAATGTAATCGAGCTCAGTTTTTCTTTTATTTGAACAAAGATCTTGAATAGTTGAATTATAGTTGTTGTATGTAAATTTTATTGTGTTTTTTAATTCTATAATAGGATCACTAGCTAAGTTTATCTTAAATAAAGAAGCTATTTTTTTAGATTCATTGGCTATATGAAGTGATAAATTATAAGCATTTTTGTTTTCCAATATAAATCCGTTCTTTTTTAAATATAACGATGCGACTGGGTTTATGGCAGAATTAACAATAACCTTCTCCCATCTGTAGGGTTCTATATTATCAACAAGCTCTGTCTTAACATCTTTTATTGCCAAGTTTTTAAATTCTTCTCTGCAATCTCTATTTTTGCATCCAATGATTAATTTGGATCCTCCATTAAATATTGAATGGCACTTCTTAATTTTATTAAGTCCATAATAAATTATCATTGAACCAGATTTATAGTATTTTTCAAGCTTTTCTAAAGAATATAAACCATTTTGAGTTGATAATGCGTAATCTGAATTAATATATTTTCTCGCAATTTTTATAGATTTTTCTAAATCATATGCTTTTACTGCAAAAATTAAATAATCAAATTTTTGTCCTTTAATTTCCTTATAATTGCAAACTTTAATTTCTTCTTCACCTATATTTTCTACTATTACTTTTTGTTTTTTACATCCTTTTGTTTTCTCAATTATGGTGATTTCATGACCTGAACGATTCAAAATAATTGATAGAAAACTTCCTATTGCTCCGCATCCAATGATTCCAATTTTCAAGTTTATCCCCAATACCTTAATATTATTTATCTAAAATATATTTAAAAATAAATTCTACTTATCGATTTAAAAATAACAATTAAATTATAATAATTTAATAAAATATCTTTATTAAGTCAAAATTGCATATATAGACATGAAATTAATAAGAGGTCGAATTAATGATAATATTAGACTTATCAATAAAAAGTAATTGTAGTCTATCAAAAATGGCTCATGATTTTAATGGAGAGGTTTTGTCTTTTTCAGTATCGCAATTTAGCAAAGGCATGAACTCAATAATTGCCTTCGTAACTTTAAAGGAAAAAAATCAAGAAACTTTAATGAAGTCATGGAAGAAAAGATATGAAGATTTTTCATATTTAAATTGGGATAAGATAGGTGAAAAAAGTATCTTATTTAATGGATTAAAAGAAGGTCATGGAATAGTAAACACATTAATTGAATATAAAGGAGCTTTGATAACTCCAACCATTGCTGGAGATGGGTATGAAAGATTTTTGATCTTAATAAAAAATAAAAAGGATATAGATTACATAATTAAAGATATATCTCGCAATAATAATGTAATCGATTTTAATTATAATGATGTAAATATGAAGTCTCTTTTATCTTGGATTTCAAAAATGATAATAGAAGCAAGTAATATTAATAATAGAGAATATGAAATTTTATCTAAAGCATATAATTATGGTTATTTTTCTTGGCCTAAAGAAATAAATTTAGAAGAATTAAGCTTAAAATTAGGTGTTTCTCAGCCGACAATTATATATCATATTAGAAATGCAATAAATAAAATACTTAGCAATATTTTGTCTGATTTTTAGTTAAATAATCCCTTTTTTCTTTAGCGTAATGATATCATCATCATTATATCCTAACTCCTTAAGAATTTCATATGTATATTCTCCTAAGCTTGGCACTTTTGTACTTTTTATGATATTAATTAAAGGTGGTGTAGGAACTTTTAGCTCTCTTTCATTATAAAATATTTTGATCATTTTTTCCGATGCATGAGGATCTTGAAGTAGATCCCATGGTTTGTTCAATATTGAGTATCCTATGTTATTTTTATCAAATATATTTATAAGTTCATTAGCATTAAATTTTTTTATTTCATTTTGTAGGTATGGTATTAAGAAACTTCTATTTTTATATCTATCCTCATTTTTCTTAAATTTTTCATCATAACAAATATCTAAATTGAGAGATTTACAGAAATCTATCCATTGCTTGTCTGTTGTTACTGCAACAAAAATTTTTTTATTATCTTTGGTCTCAAAAAAATCGTATATGCCCCATGCAAATCCTTCTTCATTTATAGGTAAAATAGGCCTACCTAAAACTTGATATGTTGATATGTGTTGGCCTACAAAAAACATTGCTGTTTCGAACAATCCAACATCTACTATCCCTCCTAATCCTGTTTTTTCTCTTTCTAAAAGTTTTTGTAAAACTCCAATTACTGCAAACATAGCAGCTCCTATATCAACAATAGATGCCCCTAATCTTAATGGTCTATCTTTGAGTCCTGTCATGTAGGCTAGGCCGCTATGTACTTCAATTGGATAGTCTAAAGATTTTCTATTTTCATATTTTCCATAACCATAGGCCTTAATTGACGCATAAACGATTCTTGGATTAATTTTTTTAATTTCATCATATCCTAAGCCGGCCTTATCTAAAGCACCTCTTGCTAGATTATCTATGAGCACATCTGAAGTCTTTATCAATTTTTTAAAAACTTCTCTACCTTCATCTCTAAATATATCAAGTGTCATGCTTTTCTTGCCCCAATTTAGGTACGGAAAAGTACCTGAACTACTTCCAGGTAATCTTCTAGATATGTCACCTTCATTTGGTTTTTCGATTTTTATTAATTCAAATCCTAATGAATATAGAATTAATCCTGCTGTAGGCCCGGCAACTATATGCCCAATTTCTAATGCTCTCATTTTTACACCTCTTTAGATAATTTTAAAACTTCATTGTATGTAAGAGCTCTACCTTCATTTACGCTTATATCCTTTACTAGGTTTACTAATTTGGTTAACTTTTCTTCACTTAAATTAACACCGTATTTTTCTAATATTTTTTTGATTAAGCTTTTGCCAGCATAGACATTTACAGAAAACAATTCTTGAGTAAATACTGTGGTAAATGATGCATGCGTTCCAGCTGTCATAGTTTTTGTATTCATACCTACTATTGGAAAATTATAATAAAAGAACTTATATCCAATTTTGTTTAAAATTAATTCTCCTACATATTTATACAAATTTTGCAAGCCTTCTTCACTTAAATCTAATTTATACCCTTCTTCTTTTAATGCATTATACATTACGTATAAATCTGCTATGCCATTTCTTTCGCCTATGCCATAAACTGTTACTGATACAGAAGATGCACCCTCTTCTATAGCAGCTAAGCAATTAGTTACAGCAAGCCCATAATCATTATGGCAGTGAACTTCTATATCGATGTTATTTTTTAAAGATTCTATAGCTTCCTTTATTAGGTTTCTCATAAATTTAGGATTGGCGTTTCCTGTAGTATCGGGTAACTGAACTTTTTTTAATCCAATCTCATTAAGTTTTTTTAATATATCTATGATTAAAGATTTGTTAGCAACAATATCAACTAATGCTACTGAAGTCAATTCATCTTTTTTTATGGCATATTTTATATCTTCGATAACGCTGTCTATGTTATTATATTTAAATGGTAGATGCAATGCAATATGAGCTCCCGTGCTAAGAATTTCATCGATATCCTTTTTTATGGCTCTTCCTAATCCATAGGTATTTTTTATCAATTTTTTATCAATTATTTCTTCAGTAATTTTCTTTTCGGACCAATGAGCTGAAGGATAGCTTACAATAGCATTTTCTATACCTGACTTACCTAATAAATCAGCTATTTTTAATTTTTCCTCCATTTTGAAAGAGATTCCTGGAGATTGAAGCCCCTCTCTTAACGTATCATCTATTAACTGAACCAATTTATATCCCACATTTAATTTTTATTTATCAGCTATTTGCTTTACATAAAAAGGGTTTTATATAACTGTTATTAAGATTAAAATTCAAATATGAATACATTAGGTGATGAAATTGGGTATGAGCTCAAATAAGCATTCTATTGCAGCAAGATTAGATAGGATACCATGGACAAGTTTGCATACTAAGTTATTGATATTATTAAGTTTAGGAGAATTTTTTGATCTATACGATTTAATAGCCGGAGGTTTTACAGTTGCTCCAATACACCTTTATTATCACGTAAGCATTTCTACATCAATATTTTATACAATAGCAATATTCTTTTTAGGAGCATTTGTTGGGGTAATTTTGTTAGGTTATATAGGAGACTATCTTGGAAGAAGGACAGTTATATTAATAAATATGGCAATAATGAGTTTAGCTTACTTACTCACACCATTTTCTCCTAACATTTACGTATTAGGTGCTTTAAGGTTTTTAGCGGGCTTTGGAGCAGGACCAGAGGCAATATTGGTAGTTGATATTATGTCAACTGAGTTTTTCCAACCTTCTATAAGAGGTAACAGATTAGCAATAGCATATACTATAGCATGGCTAGCTCCTTTGGTTGTAGCAGGTATAGCAGTATTTGCATTACCAACTCATTGGCAATGGATATTTTGGATAGGTGGGTTAGGAATTCTATCAATAATTCCTTTGAGATTTATGATACCAGAATCGCCAAGATGGTTAGAAGTTCATGGAAAATATGACGAGGCCGACAAAATTGTATCTAAATTCGAAGAGCAGGCTATAAAAGAAGGTAAAAAGTTACCTGAACCTATCGAAGTTGAAGTAATAAAAACTAAGAAAGTACCTTTAAGTGATGCTTTTAAAGGACCATATTTGAAAAGAATGATAATGCTTATAATTTTCCAATTTTTCCAAGCTGCAGTTTATTATGGTTTTACTTCATTAGCACCAACAGTTCTTTATGAAAAAGGTTTTACGTTTGCAAAATCAACAACAATGACTTTTGTAATTTATACCGGTTACTTTATAGGTTCTGTCATATCTATATTTGTTATAGAAAAGCTATTTGATAGAAAATGGCAAATAGTTACGTATATAATATTGGCAGGGATATTTGGAGTTTTGTTTGGATACTCTAAAAGTGTTGCCCTATTAGAAACAACTGGATTTTTGTTAGCTACTTTCTTAAATCTGTTTTCTAATACATATCATTTGTATATGGCAGAAATACTTCCAACAAGAGTAAGGGCTGCTGCTGACGGGCTTCAATATAGTATAAGCAGGCTAGGTACTTTTATATTGTTAACTATGCTTGGTTCAATATTAGTATCATTGGGTCCATCTGCCCTATTTTTAGTAACATTTGTATTTTCATTAATAGTAGGTATTGACATTGCTATATTAGGGCCTAAAGTAACGGGCCAGAAGGTTGAGGTAGTTGCTAAATAATTTATTTTTAAATTTTATAATTTTTAGTGATTTTAATAATTCATAAACACTTTTATTTTTAAATTATTTTTGTATGTAAACTTTTTATATTTCCCATATATATTTAAGGTTGGTGTATTTATGGATCAATTAAGAGATTTAAGAAATTACATAGAATGGCTTGAGGAAAGAAAAAGTCTTATTAGAATTAGAGAAGAGTTGTCTCCAATATTAGAGATTCCAACTTTCTTAAGGAAATTAATGTACTCAAAAGGACCTTCAGTTATTTTTGAAAAAGTTAAAGGATTTGATAATTGGCGTATAGTTGGAAATCTTTTTCCTAATTTGGATACAATATCATCATTTTTGTCTGTAGATAATTTGGAAGAAGTAGGCTTTAGGATGATTCAACCTTTAATATTACCGATTCCATATAAGACGTTTGATAAAATAAAAACATTGGGAGATCTAACAAAAATGTCTTCATATTTACCTAAGAAAACTAACAAAGCAGCTTTTACGGAAAATGTTATCGAAGGTAACGACAATCCACTAGATAAAATACCTTTCTTTAAAACTTGGCCTAAAGATGGGGGACGTTATATTACATTCGGTATGGTTATTACTCTGGAAAATGAGAAAACAGTTAATATGGGGGTATACAGGGTTATGATTTTGGATGGTAATAAAGGGATTATACATTGGCAAATACATAAAAGAGGGGCTCATGTACATTTAAATGCTTTAGAGAATAAGAAGGATGAAATACCAGTAGCTATTTCAATAGGTAGCGATCCTGGAACTATGCTTGCGTCAGTTTCTCCAGTTCCTTATCCTATTGATAAGGCACTTTTCGCAGGTATAATTAGGAATAAAGGTATTGAGCTTTACGAACTTAATAATGGTGTTTTAGTTCCAGCGAATTCGGAAATAGTTATAGAGGGGAGAGTATTAGCTAATCAATTATTAGAAGAGGGTCCTTTTGGAGACCATTGGGGTTATTACGATAAGCCTATTGAAAAATATCCATTATTAGTTGTTGATAGAGTATATTTAAGAGATGATCCAATATACTATGGTACTGTTGTTGGATTACCTCCCTTAGAAGATGCTGTTATCGGAAAAGCCATAGAAAAAATCTTTAAACCAATAATGCAAACAATAATACCAGAAATTGTTGATGTAAACTACCCTGTTGAGGGTGTCTTTCAAGGCATGATTATAGTTTCCATTAAGAAAAGATACCCAGGTCAAGCTAAAAAAGTTATGAATGCTTTATGGGGTATTGGGCAATCATCATTAACAAAAATTATAATAGTAGTAGATCATGATATAGATCCTAATGATATTGGTAAAGTAATTTGGGCTATCTCAAGTAATGTTAACCCTGAAAACGATGTTTTAATAATTAAAGGATCTCATAGTGATGCTTTGGATCCTTCAAATTTATTTCCATCATTTGGAAGCAAAATGGGCATAGATGCAACAAGAAAGCTACCTGAAGAAAGAGAAGGTAAAGTTTGGCCGGAGATTGTAAGTGAAGACGAAAATGTTTATAGGAAAATTGAAGAGATATTTGGAAATTATTTAAAAAAGGATAAAAATTTATTTTAAAATAAATCTGATCTTTATTATATACAATTACAGTAATGTATTTGCTTATTCAATAATTTTACCACTTCCTATTATACTAAAAGCCTTGACGTTTTCTTTAGGTGCAATAATCGCACCCAATTTAACTTCTCCTAAGAATTCAGTAACGCCTTTTAATCTTTCTGGAAGCATTTCTGGCATTCCTTCTATTAAATGAGAGCATTGATCTACCTTAGCTTTTTCTCCTAAAACAGAAGATCTAACTTCTGATAGTGATGATACTATGGAATCCTTCATTATCAAAGAAGACGAAATAATGCTGTTTTCACCTACTATTACATTTTCTTCAATGCTAGTGTATGGCTTTATTATGCTTCCCGCTAATACTTGGCTTCTTCTGCCTATATAAGCTGGACCCATAATTATTGCACCATCTTCTACTATTGCGTAATCGTCTATTGTAACTCCATTTGATATAATGGCTGATCTACTAACATTAGCATTTTTGCTTATTTTAATTCCTGATTCGCTTAATATAATTTTTAATGCATCTAAGAGATCCCATGGATATCCTACTTCTATCCATTTGTTATTCCATATTATACCTCCAACTACTCCTTCTTTTGACATTATCATCATGGACTGTTCAAATTGATCTTTTGCTATTATTTCTAATTGTTTAATATCTGAGACCATTATACCTGCAAAAACATACCCTCTATTTTTTAACCATCCTCTGTTTTGCTCGTTTGATTGCATATAGCTTGTTATTTGTCCTCTATAATCTATGCTAACAAATCCGTATGTTTCTAAACCGGTTGATACTGGAGCTACACCTATAACAATTGGATATCCTGATGTAGAATAATAATCTAATACTGCCTTTCCAATATTTGGGTTTGCTAGAAAACCTGAATATGCGATTAAAACTTGATCTTCATTTCTTTTCTTAGCTTCTTGAACAGCTGTAAAAATCCCTCCTCTTATGTCTTCTCCTTTCTGTGTTACGATATAAACTTCTTCATCTCTTGGTAAAGCCATATTTTCATATCCAGGAGGCACTATGACAACTATTCTCTTTATACCTGCATTTCTTAAAATTTCTACACTATAATCGAAAAGTTGCCTTCCTCCAATTTCTAAAAAAGATTTCGGCTTTTCTTTTGTTAAAGGTAAAAGCCTTTTACCATATCCTCCAGCCAATACTACTCCGAGCATTTTAATCACCTCATTCAACAGTTACAGTTTTAGCCAAATTTCTTGGCTTATCTGGATTATATCCCCTTTCTACTGCAAGCCTATATGAAAGTAATTGAAAAAGAGGAGTTAAAATAAACGGTTCAAGCTCTATAATTGAGTTTGAAGGCGGCATATCAGCGAAATATATGCTTTTTCTATCTTCCTTTAGTTCTAATTTTAAGTCGGCAGGTTTAACAACAATTACTTTTGCATTTCTAGCAGCCATTTCTATAGCATTTCCAGCAATTTCTGGAGCATCACTAGTTGACACTATATAAACTGGGAAGTCTTTTTCAACTAGAGCAATAGGACCATGTTTGCTTTCTCCAGCTGGATATGATTCGGCGTGTAAATAAGTTATCTCTTTAATCTTTAGCGCTCCTTCCATGGCTATCGCTACGCCTAAACCTCTACCTAAGATATATGATGAATTCTTTTTATGTAAATTTAACAAAGCCGGTATTAACGTATCGCTTGCTTCAAGAGATGATTGAATAAGATTTGGAGCATATCTTAAATAATCTAATATTTTATTTCTTTCATTTTTATCTAATTCCTTTCTTTCATGTGAAATAAAAGCTGATAGCATCTCTAGAAGCATTATTTGAGACAAAAACGTTTTTGTTGCAGCAACCCCTATTTCTGGCCCTGCTCTTGTATATAAGGAAAAGTCGGATTCTCTAACTATAGCGCTTCCTAAAACATTTGTTATTGCTATAACCTTTACTCCATTCTTTTTTGCATCTCTTATTGCTTGCAAGGTATCATAAGTTTCGCCGCTTTGTGATACTGCTATTAGCAAATCGTCTTTTTGAAATGTTGAAGATACATAGCTCATTTCAGATGATATTATTGGATATGAGAAAAGCTTTGCCCTTTTAGCTAAAATTTTTGAGAATACCAATGAAGCATGATAACTAGTTCCAGCAGCTGTTAGGAAAATTCTATTAGATGAAGAAATAATTTCAGCTGCTTTGCTTAGGGCGGGATCTTCTATATTTCCCTCGAATGTCTCCCTTATAGCGTTAGGTTGTTCATATATTTCTTTTATCATAAAATGCTGATATCCACCTTTACTTGCTGCCTCAGGCGTTAGCTCTACAGTTTTAACTTTAAGCGTTATTTGCTCAAGGTTAAGTTTTTTATACCCTCCTCCAGGTAATAATTTATATATTTCAAAATTTGTAGGACTTATATATCCGAATTCTCCATCTTCTAATAATATAACTGTTTTGGTCATGTCTAATAAAGCTGGTAAATCGCTTGCTATGGCTTTTATGTTTTCGCCAACTCCTATTATCAATGGTGACCTCATTTTTGCAAAATATATTTTGTCAGGATCTTTCTTATATAATATAGCGAAGGAATAAGTGCCATCTATTCTTGCTAACGCTTTCGCTAACGCTTCAATAAATGTTGCACTTTTTTTCTCCTCATCTTCTAATAAATGAGCAAACAATTCCGTATCAGTTTCACTTTTTATTTTATGTCCTTTACTTTCGAGTTCTAATTTCAAAGAGGCAAAGTTCCTTATAACGCCATTGTGAACTACAGCTATGTCACCAGTACAATCCATATGGGGATGCGCATTAATATCATTGACTCCTCCATGAGTTGCCCATCTGGTATGGGCTATACCAGTGCTACCTGATAAATCAGTAAAACTTAGCCTTTTCATTACTGTATCTAAATCTCCTGCCCCTTTCTTAAAGTTTATAGAGTCTCCATTAATTACTGCAATACCGACACTATCATATCCTCTATATTCAAGTCTTTGAAGGCCAATAATAAGTTTGTCGACAACATTGCATTTTTTATTAGTTATTCCAATAATTCCGCACAAAATTTTCCCCTCAAAATCTATTATCTATTATATCTGATAAAGAATTTAAGTTTTCTTTCTAAAATAAGCATTTTAATTTTTTAATAAACTATTTTTATGGAATGAGGTTGCCACGGGTCTGATAGGTGATGATACCTGTCTCAACCGACCAATTTATATTTTTTGAGCGTCACTATAGAACGGGGATTAAAATGCCCAGAGAGTATTTGTTGAAAGATGGAAACGAATTTAGTTTAACTTCTGATGATTTTAAAAATGGTGAAACTATACCAAAAAGGTTTACATGCGATGGAGACAACATAAGTCCAAGACTTAAATGGAATGGATTGAGTGAAGCGAAAAGTTATGCATTAATAGTTTATGATCCTGATGCTCCAATGAAGACATTTATTCATTGGGTTTTATACGATATTCCTTCATCT
Source organism: Caldisphaera sp. (assembly GCF_049974385.1). Classification (NCBI taxonomy): domain Archaea; kingdom Thermoproteati; phylum Thermoproteota; class Thermoprotei; order Acidilobales; family Acidilobaceae; genus Caldisphaera; species Caldisphaera sp. The sequence goes on from NZ_JBMFIW010000006.1 coordinate 13,151, forward strand.
TTAAATTCATTGTATGAAGCTATACAGAAAAATGTAGTTGTAGAAGGAGTCGGAAAACAAGGTAAAAATGATTTTGGTGAGATTGGCTACGATGGCCCATGTCCTCCAAGAGGTCATGGTGTTCATAGATATTACTTTGCGCTACATGCTCTAAATGTTGATCAACTAAATATTAAGGGAGAAGTGAACGCAGACAAACTTATTAATTTAATCAAAGGAAAAGTGATCGGTTACGGACTATTAATGGGTAAATATCAAAGATAATTAGATTTGAGGAGTAGATGTAACTGGAAATAGATGAAACATATGCATAGTTATAGCATCTACACCAACTAATGTTAATCCCGTTAAAATAAACATTATAGCTAAAAATAGATAAAATGATCTTACACTTCCTACCTTTGTTATTGCTAATATATACGAATTAATTACTGCAAGTATTACAGAAAAAGCGATAGTACCTAAGTTAAGAAAAACCACCATGCCAGGCTGAGGGGAGATAAATCCAGGGAAAGTTGAAGAAAGACCGGAGCTTAAAGGAACTAAGAGGCTATTAAAATAATATGTTATTAATGACATAAATTCTAATATAGCTATGATACTTGCGTGCATTATTATTAAAGCCGAAAAGAAATTCCCAAAAACTTGTAATTTTTTTTGCCTTAAAGAGAGTATCATATTATCAAAATCTGATAATACGACCCCTACATTTAACAAATCTCCGCCATATTTATCTGTATCAGAAAATATCTTTAGAGATCTATATATAGTTTCACTGTTTGTATCTAAACCGAACTTTTGCATTGCAATGTCGTTTTCAACGCCAAGAAACAGAGCAGAATTTAATTTCTTTAATAAATTCTTTAATTTTCCCAGTTCAACCTTTGCTAAATCTTTGATTGCTTGTTTCAAATTTGGTACTTGTGAAAGGTATGTGCCTAAACTTCTAATCATTACTGGGAAAAATGTATCATAATCATTAATTATGTTTTCCATATTATTTATTATATATCCTGCAGGTATTAACAATAAGCCTATTATAAGCATTGAAAAACCTAAAGTTACATAATTTATTGCATCGTTTATAATATAATATGATAGAATCATTCCAATAATAATAGCGACTATTGCTAGTATATCAGCAAATTGTGCTACAGGATTTCTTGATGCTTTTGCTTCAAAGTAATCTTTAGGCGCTTTTAAAATAACCAATGAACCCAATATAATAATAATAAACATTGCAGATATGTAACCCATTAGGATCATTTTAAGACTTCCTCCGCCAAAGAAAAATGATAACATTAGCAATGTAGATATTGCAAAAATAACAGAAACCATCGTTGATGTATATACGCCGTATAGGACATTTAAAGAATCTAATGATCTATTATAAATATTCTCAAAATTAAACTTCAATGTGTCGAATTCTACTTTTAAGAAAGTTACGAGCTCTTCTCCAACAGAGGATACGACTGCAAACCTTTCTAAAAACTCTTTAAATGCTTTATTTTTCTCTCTTAAAGCAATCAAGCTAACAGCTTCTGGTACCGTATAACCCCATTTTTTGGAAAGCTCTCCAGCTCTCTTTAATACCTTTGAATACCTTCCATGAGGACCTTCTCCTGCAATTTTTAAAACTACTCCTGGAGGTTGAGAACCTGTTGAAATCGAATACATATGCATAATAGAATATAATAAATCATAATCTATTTTCACATAGCTTCTATTTTTTAAATAAAATAATAAATAAAATAATATTCCGGAAATTACTATTCCGAGTCCAATATAAAGAAAAGGTCTATCTATTATTAAAATAATCAAGCCTGTAGCAATTAAACCCAAAGTTATAAAAATCGTTAATTTTAACTTTGTTTTGATAAAATGTATTAAATTAATCATTTAGATTTAGCCTCCCAGAAACTAATTCTTTTAATGCATTTTCTATTCCTATAGATTCCGCAATAGTGATTGCCTTGAAAACTTTATAATAATCAAATACTTTTTTATTTACTAGTTCCCTTAAATATTTTGCTCTTAAGTCGAGCTCGTCATAAATAAGTCCGTAATTCTTTCTACTCAACCCTCTCATTCTAGCTATTTTTTCCTCAAGCAAATAAGAAGATCCCTTACCTGAGAAAAGGAACTTGTCAGTACTCGGATCCCAGTTAAATATTGGAATAGCGCTTACTTGGTCTGTATTTGGATCATAACCTACTAGCTCATATAAAGATGTTTGTCTTCTTACCAATAAACCTGTCTTTGAATAAGTTGATGCCTGGAACCATGCAAAATTTAAATTATCCATATACGGTTTAGGTATATTTATAGGATTTCCAGTGAGTCTTTGAATTAACCTTGTTAAGTCTCCAGCATGAAATGTGGCCATAACAGGATGACCTGTGTCTTCTAATGGTATTGGATAGCCATTATTAAAACCTATATAATATTTTGCTCCTTCTAACATTAAATCATACGTATAATCTTCAATACTATAATCAGCTTTTATTATTTTTACGAATTCTTTATTGTCTTCATAAATAATTCTGTATTTCGATTTAACTAAATCTAACGAAAACATATATCCTGAATACCAAAGTTTACTAATGTAAATATTTAATTTATCTTCATTAATTTTTATAAATTTAATTGATACATCGCTGTAAGAGTTAATCCTATAATTGGTAAGATCTTCATAAGAAATTTTATTTTTAAAAATTTTAAGTAATTTATTTGCTATTTTTCCTCTTTGATAGAATTTTGGTTCTTTATAAAATAATTTTTTTAACGTATTGATTGCGTATAAGATCTCCTCATTTTCTTCGAAGTTTATTATAATGGGATTTTTAATCGATGAGATTGCAGTAGAAAATACAAAGCCTGAAATAATTAACTTTGCTACATTAAAATCAATATTAGGTATTTTGATTTTGATCTTTTTTCCATCAAATTCTATGAAGTTATTTTTTAGAAGCCAATCAACAAAAAACAATTCTAACTCATAATAGTAATATTTTCTACCTGACTTCCTCATTGGAATTATTGGTAGGTTATCAATTGTCATAAATTCTTCTAATTTATTAGCAGTTTTTAGTATGAACTTCCCCTTTCTATAACTAACGTAGCTTCCTAAAATTATTCCAATTAAATACCAAAATAATGGGTTTGATATGTTCAATGTAGCTTCTTTAAACTTAATCTGTTTCTTTGTCGTTTTAAAATTTTTAATTCTTTTAACATATACCTCTTTGTTATTTTTTAATAAATTTACTATTTGATTGGCCTCAATTTCACCATAGTTCGTTATAAATTTATGATTTTTTGTTACATCAAAAACGTTACCATCTTCCAGTTCAATTCTTATTAATTTTTCTTTTGGCATCCTAGAAATAGCTACGAGCTTGGCTTTAACTATTTTCCCATTATTATATGAAGGGATTTTGATTTCTTCATTTTTAACATAAACTATTTCTTTGCCATCTATTATTTCGCTACCAAATTTGCTTTTATAAAAATTAAATAAATCCTTGATATTTTTTATCTCATTTTCTAGTATTATTTTACCCTCTTTTATACATTGCATGGCCTGAAATGCTATGGCTCCTTCTGCACCTCTTATTTCTCCAACTATTATATAATCTGGTCTTTGCCTTAATGCTGCCCTTAGTAAATCAAATAAAGTTACACTTGTTTCTGGTTTTCCAGTATCTCTTGCAAGCTCTCTAGTCCAATTCGAATGAGGTAATTGTATTTCAGCAGTATCTTCTATTGTTACAATTTTATTTGTAGGTTTAATAAATGCAGCTATCGCATTCAAAGCAGTTGTTTTACCTGATGCAGTTTCTCCACATATAAAACCGCTCATCCCTTCTCTTAAAAGCATCCAAGTGTATGCTCCAACCCTTTCATCTATAGTGTTCCAATCTATTAGTTGAGTAACACTTATTGGTATTTGAGAAAATTTTCTTATAGTAAAATTAGTTCCATTTAAGCTAACGTCTGAACCAAAAACAATATTTAATCTGCTACCATCAGGCAAGCTAGCATCAACTATTGGTCTAGCCCTGGTTATAGGCTTACCAATTTTTTCTCCTAATCTTAAAACAAAAGCATCCAATTCATCAAGGGATTTAAAACCCAAATTGCTGGCTAATCTATTAAAAATTTTATGGACAACATATATTGGACCAACACCACTGCATGATATATCTTCCAAAAACGGATCTCTTAAAAATGGTTCTAGAACCCCAACTCCAATCTTATCCCTTATTATGTGATACTTTAAATAATTTATCGCTTCTCTTTTTACAGGAATTTTTTCAATATAGAAGGAATTCATCATGGTTTTATAGTCTATTTCTTTGTTAGTCGGTTCTAATATTTCATCAATAAGTTTAAGCAACATTTTTTTCCTTTCTTGAGCGTTTTCAGGCGCTTCTTCATGAATTTTATTAGCAAGAGCTATGTCTACAAGTCTTAAAATTTCATTATTAGGCTTAGGAGGTTCAATAACAATATATTTACCCATATCGCTTCCTTTTACGGATAAAACATGTATAAATACCCCTCCTCCAACAGGATAAATAAAATTAAATTCTCTTAGTTTTCTCATACTAGAATCTGGTTTGCTTATATATTGAGGAGGATTTTCAACACTTTTCATATAATTGTCTAAATAATCAGGTTTCTCTCCGAAGTCTGGTTCTTTGGCTTCTATTTCACTTTTTTTCCTTTTAAATATGTTTAATTTAATTGCCATTATTATCCCCGCTTAAGAAACAACTATTGGTATAACCTTTATCCCGAAAGCTGGATCTATATCAAATGTTATATTGCTTTGCGCTCCAGATTGAAGTCCCTTTAATTTTATTATATTCATAACTTTAAGTCTTCTTCCTGCGATGCTGGCCTCCGTTAGTTTTATATAACCATCAGCAGAGTTTTTCATCATCAAGTCTACTTCTTGTTGAAATGAATTTGGATGAAAAGTTACTACAACGCTTTTACCTTCATCGGAAATTCTTCTAAAAGTTTCTATAGCTAATCTAACATAATCTGCAGACGCCTCAGCCAGGTAAGAAAGACTATCAATTATTATAGCTTCTGTTTTAATGAAGTCTTTTATTAATATGTTCGCTAATTGCTTAAGCAAAATATTAGCAAAATTTTCATTTAGTGACAAACCTACACTCATATTATATATGTATAAGTTTCCTTTCGCAAAATAGTCTAAAAAATCAAAACCAGATTGTGCTGCCTTAGTTATAAAACTATAGCTATCCCCTTCACTAGTAAAATAGGTAACCCTAAAACCAGATCTTAAATATGCCTGCGTGAACAATAACGCTATTCCAGTTTTTCCACTTCCATGAGAACCTTCTATAACTATAAAACTTGGATGTGGGATTCCGCCAGCTAGTCTTTGATCAATTTCTTCGTTACCTGTGCTGAGTATCTGCACACTTTTTTCACCTAGTATGTATAAGTTGCTTCAATACCTTTTAGGGGTGATACCACTATTACTAATGGATAGTTTCTATTAGCTTGATTAGGTAAGTTTATTTTTATCTCTAAAGTTTCTCCAGGTAAAATACCATTATAGGAAATATATGGAGAACTATATGAATTTACAAAAATTTCTATTGGAAACCAAGAAACATTATATTGAAGAAGTGTTACAACCTGGGTTTTATTCGTAGAATTATATTCAACTATTATGTCAAATTTATTTATATCATAAATTAAATTGCTTCCGATATTTGTTATATTAACTAATAGGGTTTGATTATTGCTTTCAAGAATAGCTCCAGTAATTTTAATCTCATCCTGAACATTAATATTTAGATTTGATATTGAAATTTTATATCCCGTTAAAATAAGAGAGGCTAATGATCCAAGAACTACAACTAATGCAACCGCGGCAATTACCATACCAACGGCAATTTCTATTCCCAAAAATATCACCTATGGTGTTGATTGCACAACATTGCTAAATGTTTGCCCATTTGGCAAAGATATAGAAACTTGAATAGTTTTACCATAATTTGCACCTGTATAAACATAGATAATTGCGGTAGATCCAGGCGTCATATCATTATTATTCCCACCAATTATTTTGTAAATATTCCAATATCCTAAACCGCCACTAGGATTATAAGTATAAAAACCCATAGTTGAGTTAACTGATCCTAAATATATTTGTATCCTAGAAAAAGATGCTTGAGTTAACGTTTCCATTCCATTGTCTCTCACATATATGACGTATCCATTGATAGTTTGATTATAATACCCATATACAATACTTAATGATGTTGATAGTTGTTGGCTTATAGCCTCAGCATTTTGTGAATATGAAGACATGATTTGATATGTTTTTACTATTACTACTGAGCTTACAGCGCTAACTAATATTATAGTAACTAATAAAAATATTGTATGGCTAATTGGCACATCGCTCATTATCTAACCTCTTCTTGTCTCTTTAATTTATTAATTACAATTTTACTAAGAGAATCCTTAACAAGCTCATTATTCTCTCCGCTTAATTCATTAAGCATTAAAGCAACTAATGCTAGTGATTCATTTGGAGTTAAACCCTTATCTCCAGCCATTATCATTACATTTAAAAGTTTCTTAGTAGCGTCTGCTTCTTGTTGTGTTAAGTAACCTAGAGATTTCATAGCATCTATGGCTTGCTCAAAAAACTCTTTAGGAAGCATATATAAATCTGAAACCAAAGAAAGAAGTTTAAAAACGTTCGTAGTTTCGATTTTTTCTCTTCTCTCTTCTCCAGTTTTTATTACTTCTTTTCTAATAATTTTTTCTGGCTGTTTTTCTGTCTGTATCTTTTGAATTGACTCCTTTAATTCAATTTCTTCATTTGGAGATTGCAAGTTTTTAGATGTTTGCTGTATGGTCTCACTATTTACTACTTGTTGTGATCTTGATTGATTACCACTTTGTGGTTGAATATTACTTTGTTGGGCTTGTGATTGTAAACTTACTCTGAGCAAAGGATTAGTTAGATCATTTATTATAGCTCTTAATTGGGAGGTAGCATCCCTTAACGCTTCAGCTATTTCCTTAACAGAATCATCTTGTTTTTTCTCAATAGGAGGTGTTTGAGGAGGTTGACTCAATTGCTCACACCTCCCAATAATTTTATGTTTATTTGATAGCTTATATAATATAAATCCTGATAATATTTTTTTGTTAATCTTAGCCAGGTCTTTTTCCTGAAAGGGATTGAACAACCTCCCTTAATCCTATATCCAATAATTGCTGGTATAGGAATGTTTATTGATGATAATACAATTAGAGCCAATCCCAAAATAAAATATAACATGCTATATGGTTTCATTAATATAAAGAGTATTCCTAAAATTTCTATTAAAAGAAACATAGATGTTAACAGGTAAGACTCGATCTTAATTTTTCTAGCCGTTTTATTGTTTCCGCTTACGTATAAATAAGTTTTAGGCAATACAATCACCTTAATTATATTTGTATTTAATTGAACTTTTATTTAATTTCATATAGTTTCCCCTGAGCTATATAACATTTTAGTTACAAAAATACAAATAAATTTTCCTTTTTGTGAGCATTTTTATTTATGAGTATACCTTAACCCCTGTAATACCTAGCTAGAGTAAAAATAAAAATGTGATTTATATGAGAAGACCGAAATTGCCCAAAATAAAAGTACCGGAAGAAAATGGGAAAAGTGCTATAATAATGTTAATTGCAATACTCGTGTTAGTTATTATTATTGTAATTAATGTTCCAAAAATTATGTATATTATAGGTACAACGCAATTTCAGCTTACTAACGAAAGTATAAGCGTAGTGCAATGTTTCTCATTTCAGAACCAAAATGGTCTCATAACAATCGTGGCATATGTGCAAAATATAGGAAAATCAAACGCCGTAATTACATCAGCTTATCTCTATGATCAAAATGGGCTAGAAGATGCTAGCAATACCAGCTTATTAGTAAAGATTCCTCCAGGAAAAGCGTTACCGATATATATACAAACATTTGCCTTAACGCCTGGCAATCTATATAAGGTTTCTGTATATACTGAAGTTGGTACTTATTCTTCATGTGAACTAACTTATCAGTAAATTTTAAAAATAAAAATAGTGAAATATAATAAAACCATTTTAATATAAAAATTATATAATTAATATAAAAATAAAAAATGAAATATGAAGTTTATCCTAAATCTATTGTGGTGTTTTGTGGTGTGTCAGGAGGTATAATTCTTGATACTGTTAATGCTCCACCTACACTTGGTTTTATTGTTACTGTAAAGCTATGATATGCAGTTAAGTTGCCGCTGGTAGGTAAGTTTATTACTAATAGAGCTTGTCCATAGGGCCCTAAAACTGTTGGAGTTACGTTACCTGTTAAGAAATAGGCTGTTGCTGTAGGATAATAATTTTGTGGTTTATATAAGCTATACAAGCTAGTTGATGATGAGATTAATTGTTTGCTAACACCTATATATATATTTGGATATGATCCATGTTGATCAGTAAATGATACTACAAAAGTAGCATTATCAAATGAAACGTAACCTGTACCTGGTGTCACACCTAAAGGTATAGCCAATTCTTCTACTCCAATTATTGAAGAACTAGTGCTCGTAGTATTTGAACTAGTGCTCGTAGTATTTGAACTAGTGCTCGTAGTATTTGTTAGTCCTAGTATTTCTCCATTGACTTCTAATGCTGTGGAAGCTTGTTGTAATCCGTTAACCATTGTCTGCTTTGCCTTTGTCGCTGATGTCATACCCATATCTAATACAACAAATGCAACTGCAGCAGCCACCAATACGAAGGCAATTAAAATTATAGCAGTATCAATACCAACCATACCTTTCTTCTTTCTATTTAAAACCATATAGGCCACCTTGCCTATTTATTTTTATAAACTTAACATTAATAACGATTTAGTTCATACCAAATAACTAAAATAAAGATGTATACCTGGATTAAGTATTACAACTAAATTAATATGGTATTATTAATAGATTTAATTTTTAGTCTTACTCAAGTTAATACTTTATTTCTATACAATTATTTAATTTTTAAAATTAATTTTTAAAATTTATTAACTACTGTTCACGAACAAAAAGAATGATTAGTTTCATTATATTAGAAATTATAATGCTTTAAATAAGTACAATTTAAAAAACTGATTTATATTTTGCTTATTATTTTTTCAATTAAGTCATAAAATTTAAGCCCATTACCTGTAAGCATTGCTACATATCTGTTTATATCATAATTCAATTCGTTAAGTTTAATTAGTGCTATATAAGATACAGCTGATGTAGGCTCTACCATATAACCTAAATTCCATAGTTTTTTTAAACCAAGTTTAATTTCCTCATCATCTATAACTAATAGCCCACCATTACTTTCTTTAATAACGCTTAATGCATCATAAATCCTTGGTGCTTTTTTTAATGCGAGTCCATCAGCTAGCTTTGATTCTTTTCCTTTAGATTCATATATAGGTTCTATAAATTCCCTTAAAGAAGCTGTTTCTTTTCCTTGAACTGCAAACATTTTGGCATTTATTCCGATTTCTTTTAATCCATAATATGTTCCTAAAAATAATGAAAAACTGGAAGTTGGAACTACAATACCTCTGGGATTAATATGTTTAATTTCTTCAGCAATACTTTTCATACCTTCAATGAAGAAAGGATTTCTAGCATGAGATACATAAAAACATTCCCTTGATAATTCTTCAGCAATATTTGAGGCTTCATCTCTTGTTTCTGATTCTATAACTTCAGCTCCCAAAGATCTTAGAATTGATTTTTTTCCAGGAGGTGCGTATTTTGGTATAACTATTTTGCTTTTAATTCCTAGCCTTGATGAAAAAGCTGCTGTAGATATACCAGTATTTCCGCTAGAGTCTTCTACAGAGCACTTGTATTTTAATTGAGAAGCAAGTTGTAAGCTATATGATACCCCCCTATCCTTAAAGCTACCAGTTGGATTTAGATACTCAAGCTTAAAATAAACATCATTTTTATTAATACTTTCCTTAACAATAGGTGTATTTCCTTCTCCAAGTATGGGTTTAAATTTTGGTGGTATACCTTTTATATAAAGTGATGATTTACAAACAGGGCAGTAAGGATAATATTTATTTTCTTCTCCTTCAAACCCACATTTTTTACAAAATAAACTCCACATTTTCTCCACAATTAATATTGAAAAATAAACACTTAAAATTTTTACTTTATAAAAAGATAGTATGTAAGATGGTGAAAATATGGTTAAATATTACACAGATGAAATTTTGCTAACTCCAGGTCCCACTCAAGTTCCTTTAGATATCTATCAAAGTATGATTACCAAGGCTAAAAATACCGATTTAGACGAAGAATTCATAGTTTTCTATAATAACTTAAGAAACAAACTAAAGAATTTAATAAATATGAAAAAGGGTGATGTTTATATAATGTTAGGTGAAGCAATGATAGGCTTGGAAACAGCTATATCTAATACAATAAACCAAGGAGACAAGGTTTTAATTATAGATAATGGTGTTTACGGCGATGGATTCAAAGACTTAGTTAAAATGTACAAAGGTATTCCATTAACGATGGGTTTAGATTGGAGAAAAAGTGCTGACCCAAATGATATAGATAGAGCATTAGAAAAAAATAAAGACATCGATACTGTTACTTTAGTGCATTGCGATACACCATCAGGTATTTTGAACGATTTAAATCAAATATCTAAAGTTGTTAAATCTCATGGAGCATTACTTATCGTTGATGCTGTATCTAGTTTAGCAACAACAGAAATAAAGTTTGATAATATAGATATTATGATTGGTGGATCTCAAAAGGCATTAAATGTACCTGCTGGTTTAACAATAGTTGCATTAAGTGATTATGCATGGGAAAAGATTAAAAAGGTAAACTACCAAGGGTACTATATGAATTTAACTTTATGGAAGGAAATGTTTGATTATAAAGATACATTTCCTTACACTATGAATGATACTTTAATTTATGCTTTAGATACTTCATTGAATAATTTATTTAAAGAAGGTTTAGAAAGCGTTTACGAAAGGCATAAGTTAGCAAAAAAAGCATCCTTAAAAGCATTAGAATCTCTTAGCCTAGAATTATATCCAGAAAAAGAATATTATTCTTCACCAAGCGTTACAGCTTTTTTGTTACCTAAAGGCATTAATGATAAAGAATTAAGAGAATTAACAAGGAAGAAATATGGTGTTATGATAGCAGGTAGTTGGGGTAAACTTGAAGGAAAAGTTGCAAGAATTGGGCATATGGGATATCAAGCATCTCTAAATAACTTATTGATAGCTTACTCAGCATTATCAAGATCTCTAAATGATTTAGGATATAAAAATTCAATAACTGATGTACTAGGGGCTATAGAAGAATCATATCCCTAAATTTTATTGAACGTTTAGCAGAGCTAATATTATTAATTCAATTCGTTTTATTTGGTGAAAATTTGTGAATGAAATAAACAGAATTGATTATGGGCCTTTAAATAAGTATCAATGGCTAATAATAATTTCCTCATCTTTCAGTATGTTAATTTATGGCCTAGTTTTAGCTTTACCTTCAATTTCAACTACGTGGAGCTTTGTACCTCAAAATTATTACGTATACATATTTCTTTCGATTCCAATAGGAACAATTATAGGAAACATCGTTATAGGAAGGTTAGCTGATACTAAAGGAAGAAAAAATATGTTTATATTAACATTATTATTGTATGGATTAGGTTCTTTAATAGTTTTGGTATCAAATAATTTTTTGGTTTTGATTTTAGGCTTGCTTATTTCTCAAATAGGTCTTGGAGGAGAAATGCCTACGCTTTTAACATATCTATCAGAAATGATTCCAATAAAATATAGAGAAATTGTATTAATATTTACAACTAACATTGCAAATGTAGGTGTTTTAATAGGCGGTATCATTTCATTAAAGGCAGGTCTTCTTTCAATAGAACAAGAAAGATTTTATTATTTGATATCTTTAATAGCATCAATATCATTAATGCTAGTATTTAGGTTAATGATACCCGAATCATTGAGATGGGAGATTAAGAAGAAAAAAGAAATTGGAAAAAGGGTTAAAATTGAACAGCTATGGTTTAAAATTTACTTTTTAACGTCTTTGATCATTGCAACAGCATTAACTTATGCTTTATTAGCATTAACTATAGGTCCTTATCTGTTTCCTAAATTGACTTCAATTTTATTAGTTATTTATAATTTAGGGGAAAGTATTGGTGGTTTCATTTCATTAGGCATTATTAAAAGAATTGGCACGAAATTTTTTGCTGTTTTTTCTTATATGGGAGGTTTCATAGTTATGATATTTGTGGTTATTGATTATATTTTTGCCAAAAATGTATTACAATTATTTTTGGCCCTGTTATTTATAAATGGATTATTTGGAGAATTTGCATGGGCTGCAAGAGTCTCATTAGAACCAGTTATATTTCCAACAAACTTTAGATCAACTGGAATAGCTATTTCAAGACTTTTGCCATATATTTTATACGCGGCCTCTATTTTTTATGCAGCTTCTTTTGATGTAATGCAATATTTAATATATAATATCATATTATGGGGAATTGGGGGCCTAGCATCTATATTATGGTATGTTTATGGGGTTGAAACAATTAACAAAAAACTTGAAGACATCAATAAAGAATAATTTTAAATCTTATTGAATTAAAATATTAAAGAGATCATCATATATTTTCTTTGCAGTATTTATATCATCAATTCCTTCTACCATGCCTAAGCCATTATTCATGAGAACAATTTGAATAGTATCTTTTTGTACTCTTAAACTATATTTGTTTATAGATATTACATTAAACTTTTCTTTAATTTTATTAATTTTTTTACTAAAATCAAAATTAACAAATTTTTCTGGCCTTATTTCTACAGCATGCGTTCCGCAAATCTTTACTACACCTCTTAATGTTTTTTTCTCTAAAAATTCATAGTGATGTAAACCGCATGTAGGACACTTCTCATTTTTAGTTATTTTTATCTTTTCTATGCCCACATCTCTTCCATCTATTACAAATAAAACACCATAGGGCACTTCATTACCTGCTAAGTATCTTATAGCTAAATTAGAAGATATGGAAGAAACTAATGAAGTTATAGTTCCAATAGAAGGTATAATATCGCAACTCTCATTTTGATTGCTAATTTCAGGTATAAGGCATCTAAGGCAAGGCCCTTGATTCGGTTTTATGAACATAACATTACCATACCACGAATTAACGCCTGCATAAATCCAGGGTATGTTGTGTTTAACTGAAACATCATTAATTAAAAATCTAGCTTCTAGGTTATCTGTTCCATCAAGAATTAAATCTACATCTTCTAAAAACTTTTCGGCGTTTAAAGAATCAAATTCATCTATAGCACTTTCTACCTTTATACTTTGATCTATTTCTTTAATCCACTTTTCACAGGCAATAGCCTTAGGTAATGATTCCAAAGCATCTTTTTCTGTGATCATATGAGTCCTATGTAAATTACTTAAATCTATATAATCTCTATCTATAATTTTGATTTTTTTAATTCCTGCCCTTGCTAAAATTTCTGCCTGGGTTGAACCCAAGGCACCACAGCCTACAATAGCTATTTTGGAATTCATAATTTTTTCCATACCTTCATATCCTATATCTTGCATTAATAATTGTCTAGAGAACCTAGCTAAATCATTTTTATTCAATCATTACCACCAAGATCATATTATACATAAAACCTAAATTTTTATCTGCTGTAAATCCTTAATATATCTCTTCTATATAATGGGAAGACTAACTTACCATCCTTATCAATTATAGCTATTACATAGGCGTCCTTATCTTTTATTCTTCTTATAGCTTCACCTATAGTATTATTATATAATAATACTTCAACTTGTTTTAAATAGGTTTCACATATCATCGTGTTCTCATAATTCTTAGGATCTACATCTATGAGGCTTCTTATAGAAAAAACTCCAATTGGAACCATATCACGATTAACAACAACAATTTCATTTATATCTCTTTTTGAAAATATTTTTGCAGCATCTGATAATGTAGAATCGCAATGCAATATATCATAGTTATCAACTTTAATAGTTGATAATGGCATTGAGAGCTTAATATTTTCAATTTTTTCTCCAGGTAGCTTCCATTTTCTTAAAACAAATGGGAATATTATTGCAACTATAGCTATTGTTAAAACCGAAAAAGAATATTGATATCCAGTTATATAATTGCTTAGTAATGAAATAAGCAACAATGATGTATCAACGCCGCCCTTGGCCGTTTGGGCCCACGAATTGAGCCATTTGTTTTGAAATTTTATTATATCAGAAGAAAGATACCCAGAAAAAAGTTTAGATGACAGGACAATTCCAACAAGTATTAATGACATTATAACTATGTTAGCTGTTATCTTAACAACTTCTAATCCAATATCAGCAAAAAATATAGGTTCGAAAAAACCATAAGTTAATCCCCGAACTCTTTCTAAAATTTCTTGTCTGTCTTCGAAGTAATCTCTAAACAAATATCCTAGAAAAAGAGCTGAAATAGCGGCATTGAAACCATAATAGTCTGAGAAATAACCTACGATTAAAATTATTGATATTATTAATGCCAATTCAATTTCTCTTGCTTTTAATAAGTACAGTATTTTTGAAAATATTTTCGAATATATTTGTCCTAGAGCAAAGATAGCTATTATTACTAAAGAAGTTCCAATGAAAGCTTCTAATATCCTTGTCTTTTGACTAAATCCTACAAATAAAATAATAAATATAATTTCAGTTATCACAGCTTGATAAAAGAGTGTAGTTCCCGTTTTTGTTTTTGAAATATTCATATCAGAAAGTGCTCTTGCAAGAGGACCGGTGCTTGTCATAGCTAATGGTACAGCTAATATTAAAGCATTCTCAGTGTTTATTAGTTTAAAAAATAACAAAATAAAAGTAATGGGAATCAATACTTGTATTAAAGATGCAACAAATAATTTTATATTTGGTCTTTCATTTAAATTAAACTCCTCAGCTCCAGCAAGAAATAGAATAAAAGTTATGCCTAGTTGAGATAAAAAATTTATTGATTGATTTGGAACTATAAAATTTAATACTGCTGGCCCCAATATAATGCCAGAAATAATTATACTAACAAATGCTGGAATGTAGAATTTTTTTAGGCCCTCTTCTAGTATTTTAGCAATTAATATTATAACACCAACATAGAGAAACGATATAATTGTGGAATTAATCATTAATAGTTTTATCCTCCTAATCTAATGGTATAAATTTTAAGTCTAATCCATATTCATCTGCAATTTTCTTTATTGATTTTACCTTTTTCGCTGTAACCCTTGAATGCCTAGGGATTCTTATAATAAGGCTACCTTCGATTATTTCAGTCTTAGCATTAGGAATTAGCCTACTTATTTTATCTGATATAGATGAAAAATCCTCTTCCAATAAATTAACGCTAGTTTTACCTCCTTTACCTTCTCTATATTTTCTTCTTACAGGAATTACCATAGTTTGTTCTCCAAATGTATATAATTCATATTCAAGTTCACCTGTCAAAAAGTTCTTCACTTCAACAACAGGTCTTGCTAACTCAGCTTCTTTTAACCCAGTAGGAAGCCTTACAGTTATTTCTAATTCATAAACTTTCTCAACACTTCCATTATTTATAAATATTACGGTATCAATTATACTTGGTATCATACCCAGTTCAACCCTTGTAGCGATTCTTTGTATTGCATCTATTGGTGATGTAGCATGAGTTACACCTACCATGCCTATTCCTGCTAATCTCAAATCCACATAGAGCTTAAAATCATCATCGTCTCTCAATTCGTCAAAGAATGTATAATCAGGTCTTGATAAAAGTAATATATCATGGAGTTCTGTCATTTCTGCATAAGTTTTCGAGTATTGAGTTACATCAGGAGGTAATCTCATATCTCTAGGGGATTCAATAGTTTTCACTATTTTTCCTTTGCTAGAATAAAATTCTGCAAGAGCCTGGGCAAAAGTTGTTTTACCAGCTCCTGGTGATCCGCTTATTAGAATTCCTTCAGCCCTTTCTAACAGTCTTTTCATTAACTTTTCAGGTAAATTATAATCTTCTAACTTTAGTCTGACTATTGGTCTTACTGCCGTTATTTCCCATCCATCGCTCAATGGAGGTCTCGTAATTATAATTCTATAATCTTTGAGTTGAATTATTGTGGATCCTGTTCTATCTATTTCTACAAATCCTTCCTCCATTGTAGAGGCCCTTTCTATTATTTCTCTCGACATTTCTTCAATTTGAGACCTATCTAAGGTTTTATCTGACAGCTTAACGAATATCCAACTGCCAGGCTTACCTATTTTTGCTAATGGTAAAGCTCCTTCTTTCAAATGAACACTCATAGTTTTCTCATCAAAAAATTCTTCTATTTTTAGTTTTCCAGATTTCTTAGATCCTGTAAATAGAACAGGTATATTTAACGCTTCAGAGGATTCTAACATCATCAAATCACTTGTTATTATAATAGCACTTGATTTCCAAGCGTAATCTCTAATTTCTTTTTTTAATTCTTCATAAGTTATTTCTCTTGTTAATTTTCTATCTCTTTCCACTATATCTATTTGAACTCCACTTCTTTTTATATTACCTATCTTCTTTATTTCATCTAAACCAGTAAATCCTATGCTCATTCCCTTTTTAGCTTGGTTATAAAAATACTCAATTAGATCTTTTAATATTATCACTCTTCCTACAGGAACCATACCTTCCTCAATGGCTCTCCTCGCACTACCATCTAATACAGATTCTATGTCAACTAAATATAGGCCTGCATTTTCTACCAACTTTGTTATCCCCTTACCAATAATTTTATGTAAAATAGGAGTATAAATTATATTATTCTTTTTTAAATTCAAAGAATTTTAAAGCTGATGTCAATGGCTTAAATTTTTCAAACCGAAGGGAGAGTACGTTTATCTAACATATTCTGCAAAAATAACAAAAATGAGGGGAACGCTTCTAGAGAACTATAGAAGGCCTTCTAGAGAAAGCTTTTGATTGGTTGTGGAAAAGGACAAAGATAGAAAGAAATGAGGTAAGAAGTGGAAGTAAAATCAGAACTAAGGTCAAGACTTTTTTACCTAAAAAGAATGGGGTATACAAAACATTATTGGATTAATTAGAGAAAACTAATGTCTTAGCTCCCCATTACGTTAATAAGGCTATTAATGAAGCTTATTCTATATCGAAGAGCCGGAAGAGGAGATCTGAAAAAAGAAAAGCTATAATATAAAACCCAAGATAAAGAGAACTTATGTTAAGATTAAATCAACGTTAGGAAATGTTGAAGGTGAAACTGTTAGGATAACTGTTAGCATTTGGATATTTTTTTGGTCAGATATATGATTTTCAAAGAATGTTAAAAGGTTTGAACTTAATTAGCCCTTGATAAAAGAACATAGAGTTTACTTACTTTTACGTTATAAGTTACTGTTGAGTTCTCAATTAAACTTTTTAGCTATAGAAAGCAACCTTTAAGGAACTGTACAGTCTAAAGTATGGTATAGGATTGAAGAGGAACAAAATACAACACTATCCATCAAAACATGATAGAAAAAGTAAGGAGTTATTGAAGAAATACTCCCATATAGAAGAAAAACGAGTTAAAGATTATGTTCATAAATTTTTAAGCAACTTATTGAAGAAATATCCTTTAATGCTATTTGCTGTTGAAGTACTGAACAAACAACAGACGTTTAAAGATGCTAATATTACTCATTTACGAAAAGTTTTAAGAATTGTTTGGAAGACTCGTAGCGTTTTCGAATGTAAGTTGCTCACTTTACAGTTCTCTTCTAAAGGAGGTGATCTCGCCTCTCATATCTAAGTCCTTCCCTATATATGGATGATTTTCCAGATATGTAGGACCTTTAGATATAAAGAAGTATATGTTTTGCCATTATGTGAAATTTCGCGTGTGTGGGTTGATGTTATCTTGCTAAAGAGGAAGGTGAAAGATTCTATACCTTGTGGTTATAGTAAAGCCTAAGGATTAAGAATTGAAATATAGATTCGTCAAAATTCTATGAGTTTCAAACCCGTTAGAAGAAGGACCAAAAATCTCATTATAAAATCTATCTTCCAATTTTTCACTCATTAATTTATTAAAATAAAACTTAAAACATTAGATACAAATCTATTGTAAAATATGATGAAAAATAAAGAAAATTAGTTATTTTAATATATTAAATACAAAGAAAAACAATAATAGTAATAATTATCTTAACAAATTTTTCCCGCTTTTCTTATCAAATAAAACTAACGAATCTTCTTTTATATCAAAATTTACTTCATCCCCTCTAGAATAATTAGCAAACGCTGGTTGAATTAGCCTTAAAAGAACATTATCTCCTACATCTATGTGAATAACAGTATACGCACCGATTTTTTCAGTCATAGAAACCTTTCCCTTAAATTGCCCTTTACCTATAATAGCATCTTCAGGTCTAAAGCCTATTATAACTTCTTGCCCGTCATTAATATTGTTTAAATACCTTTTAGGTAAACCAAATTTTAAATTCCCCCTAATAAATGATATCTCATTATTCTTAACGATACCTTCAACAAGATTCATTGGAGGGTTGCCAACAAATGAAGCTACCCAGCTGTTTCTTGGATTTTTATATACTTCCATAGGATCCCCGTAATCCTGTATTATCCCATCATGCAAAATTCCTAATTTAGTTGCTAAGGATAATGCCTCTATTTGGTCGTGTGTAACGTAAACTATTGTAGTATTTAATTTCCTGTGAAGTTCCTTTAATTCCTCTCTAGCGTATACTCTAACAATTGCATCAAGGTTTGCCATAGGTTCGTCCATTAATATTATATCAGCTCCCTTCACTAAGGCCTTTGCTATAGCAACTCTTTGCCTTTGTCCGCCGCTCAATTCTGAAGGCTTTTTTTGCAAAATATCGCTTATCTTTAAAATATCAGCTATGTATTTAACTTTTGATTCTATTTCATTTTTTGATACATGTGAGATTTTTAATGGGTATGCAATGTTATCATATACTGACATAAATGGATAAATTGCATAACTCTGAAATACCATTGCTATGTTCCTTTCTTTTGGTGATAAATCATCTACATTTTTCCCCCTTAAAAATACATGACCTTTATCTTGTTTAATTAAACCCGCTATAACTCTCAGAATTGTTGTTTTTCCTTCTCCTGAAGGACCTAAAATAACCGCTAATTCCCCTTTGTCGATTGACAAATTAAGACCTTTAAGAGGCGTAGTAACAACTTTTTTCGTTTTATATGTTTTCCATATATCCTCTAATTTTATGTATTCCATTTATATCACCTATTTTATCCCTGCTAAATTACTATAAGCTTTAGTCATCATCTTTTGAGATACTAAAAATAAACCCATTAATGGTAAACCCATTAGTACCGCTCCAGCTGCAAATATATTATATGCTGGAGCAGCTGCATAATTAAACAAACCTGATAAATAATAAAGACCTATCATAGCAGTCCACTTTGCTGATGCAGGGCCGATAAAGGCATATGCCAAAGCGTAATCCATGTATGCCCCTAAAAAGCCTAGTAAGGCAGTAAGCATAACAACTGGCAAGGCTAATCTAAATATAATCCTTAAAAATGCCTGAAATCTTGATAATCCGTCTATCATTGCTGCCTCCTCATAATCAGGAGGTATAGAATCTATAGAAAGCTTAGCTAGAAAAGCTGCGAAAACCGCTGTTCCAGGAGTATATGCCAGGATTAAGCCAAGGTAATTCAATAAGTGGAATTTCGCAAATAAGAGATAGAGGGGAACTGCTGTTGCTGTCATAGGTAAAAATGTTATTATATAAATAAATGTTGCAAGTGTTTGCTTAGCTGGCATTTGCATTCTTGATAAGGAATAACCAGCTAGCATAGCCAATATAACAGATAAAACTGCTGTTGCAGCTGCTAATTCTATACTATGTAAAATCCATATAGGAAAGTTGGGCACCTTTATAGATGGAATGAATTTGCCTTCTAAGAGCGTTTTATATGCTGCCAAATAAATATGATTTGGTATTAGTGTCTTTATGCTTATTGAAATTAACCCACCTACTTTGCTAAACGATGTCATAATAATATAATAAATAGGTAAAACTGACCATATCGCTATTGCAATAAGAACCAAATATGAAATAATCAATCTCACAATTTTCTTAATTAACCTAAATTTCAAATTAACCACCTCATGTTATGTTCTCTAAAACTCCAGTAAACTTTAAAACAATTATACCAAGACCAACAGTTATTATCGTAGAAACTATTGAAAGAGCTGCTGCAAATGCATAATTATATTGGCTGAAAGCCTGCTGATAAGCATAAACTGTAAAGGTTTCCGTTGCAATACCTGGACCCCCTCCTGTTAATATGTAAATTGGGTAAAAGTTATTCCATGTAAATACAAAGCTTGTTATAAAAACAAAAGCTATAATTTTTCTTAAGGATGGAAATGTAATTGTTGCAAACTTTTGCAAAGGTCCCGCTCCATCTACATCTGCTATTTCATAGAGTTCTTGAGGTATGCTTTGCAAACCAGAATAGAAAACTGTCATGTAATAGGGAAAGCTTAACCACAAATTGGTTACAATTAATTCAGTCCACGCAGAGCTTACAGATATCAATGAATTTACGTGAGGCAAATGAAGAAATGGTAAGACATATCTATTCATGAATCCATATGGATCTACCCACATACCTTGCCAGACTAATAATGAAATAAAACCAGGAAAAGCCCATGGCAAAATTAGAATGGCGTAAAAAATTGATTTACCGTATAAATCCTTTTGATTTAGTATTATAGCTAATGATAAACCTAAAGCTATCATAGGAATTAGGCTTCCAAGAGTCCATATAACTGTGTTTATTAAAAGTGTCGCTAAATATTTATCCTTAATCATCATTTCATAATTAAACAATCCAATGTATTTGAAATGAAGGAAGTGAATAGCTGCCATGTTAGTAAAGGAAATATAAACTGAATATATTAATGGATACAAGAAAAGAAGCAAAACAACAATAAAAAGAGGAAGAATATATAAAAAGCCAATTATTTTTTGTTTTGTATTCCAACTAACCATTTACTATACCTCAATACTTTGTTGAAAATTCTTGCAATAAATATAAAGAATTAGGTAGTGGAATTGGTGATAGTAAACCGGATTGCTGTAATGCTTGTATAAATGCTTGTTCCATTCCTTGAGCTGCTTGTGTTGCATTTATTTTGTTGGCAAAGAATTCACTAGCATATTGATGGAATGAGGACCAATAAGAACCCATTTGCGGTATATTTGGCATTATCATTCCATGAGTTTCTTGCTCTAAAATGCCTTTCTTTATATTGTTTAAACATAATATAGTGGCATTAGTTGTATTGGTTTCACTTAATTCTTTTAAAGCTGTGTTGTATGCAGAAGTTAAAGCTGGAATATCCCCAGCTGTATTCCATAACCTCATTTCTGCTGAATAGTTCGTTACAAATTCTATGAATAATAATGAAGCATTTATTTGCGCAGGTGTTGCCCCAGATGCTGATGGAGTTGTTATTACCCAATCTTGTGCACCAACAAATGGAGTTGCATACAGCCCAGTTTGGCTAACAACTGGTAATGGTGCTGCACCTAAATTACAGCCCAAAGCACTGAAATAATTTCCTAAATCCCATGGTCCGTCAAAAATTATAGCTGTTTGATTAGATGTAAATAGTTCACCTTCTGCACCTCCTGCTCCAGGCGATGGTGCTAAGTAGTTTATTTTTAAATTATAAGTTAAATTATACCAGAAGTTTAATGCATTAACCATAGCTGTTGAATTCAAATCTGGATATATTTTTCCATTTATTGTAGTAAATATTTGTCCACCAAAACCAGCAAACCATGCACCAAATCTATAACCATATTCATCTGATACACCGTAGGCAATACCCCATATATGGTATGTTTTGTTAACATTTTCGGCAATTTGTATTAATTGATTTGTTGTATTTGGTGGTTCTGGCACAAATTTCTTATTGTAGAACATTACAATGGAGTTTACATCATCAGGCAAACCATATACTGAGCCATTAAGCATTGAGTCCTGAATTGCAACATTTATGTATCTTTCAAAATAACTCTTAGGTAAGTATTGAGATAAATTCAATAACCATCCTGATGCAAATGCTACGCCTGCTGAATCACTTGATACTCTTAGCACATTAGGAGCATCTCCAGCCTGTACTTCACTTTGGTAATTGCTTGCGGAGTCTTGAGCACCATACTCTACATTTACATGAATCCATGGATATTGTTGTTCAAATGCAGCTAATGTTTGATTAAATGCAGCATTTTCTGATGTACTATAAGAATCTGCAACAGTTATTGTTACAGGAGTATGAGTTGTTGTGGTAGTAGTTGTTGTGGTAGTGGTTGTAGTCGTTGGAGGTGGTGTTGTCGTAGTTGTGGTAGAAGTTACTGGAACAGAAGAAGTTGTTGTTACAACAGGTGTAGTCGAAGTCGCAGTAATATGCTTTCTTGTTGCATAATATGCTCCAATTCCTGCTGCTATTATTACTATTACAACGACTATAACTATTACTGCTATCGCAGTTCCACTTAAGGACCTATACTTACCCATAATTTCACCCAAAGTTATCTAATTATATTGTATACGCAAAAAAGTATAAATATATTTATGGTTTATATTAAAAAAATTAATATTGTAAGTTTGAGAGGGCTATTACATAACCGTTTAATTTGTTTTCATTATATCCTTCTTGAATAATGATTTTATGGTTATCTATTTTTATTCCGCTAATCTCTTTTCTACTTATATAAGCGATAATTTCCTCTTTTTTGAACCTTCTTTTTATAATTAACCCATCATTATTTAAAGCATTTGATACAAATGAACCATATTTTAAAGTTGAATTATTTAGCCTTATTTTATTTAATTCTTTTATTAATAAATATATTTCTTTATTCCATTTGTTTTCATTCCAAATCATAGGTTTTCTATTATCAGGATCCTTTTGACCTGATAAACCTATTTCATCTCCATAATATATGCTGGGAGATCCATAAATGGAATACATTATTACATAAGCTCTTTTTACTTTATCAACATCATAGCCTAAAACATTAATAATCCTTGGAATATCATGGCTTCCCAACAAGTTATACATAGAATTTGAAACATTAACAGGTAACTTCATATATTGTTTATTTAAATGTTCTGATAGTTCGTAAGCACTAATTTCATTTATTAAAAATTTTATTATCTTTTCTCTTATTTCGTAATTCATTGCAGAATCAGCAATTTTTCCTAGGGGAAAATCTGATGAATTTCCCATAATTTCCATTATTGTTACTGATTCCTTTAATCTATGAGCGCATTCTTTTAAAAATTCCATTGATTTATCTGGTATTCCATGAGCAACATCAACTCTTATGCCATCAACCCCAAAACTTAACCATCTCTTAACTATTTCACAAAAATGGTTATCAACATCTATATTATTATGATTTAGTTTCGGCATTGACCATAAATTGAAGAAAGATTCGTAAAATGGCTTTAAGCTTTTTAATTCTTGAGGCAGTTTCTGACAGTTGTTATCTATATAATTTTTAAAAAAGTTCATTGTTTCTTCATTTACTTCCTTTAAATCCTCTACTAAAAACCTGTACCAATTCTTTTTTTCAGAATTAAAGTCTCTTAAAGCCTCTTTGAATTCCTTTGCACAAGGGGACGTATGATGAGCTACAATATCTATAACTATTTTCAAACCTTTTTTATGTGCTTTTTCTATTAAATCTTTAAATTTCTCATTTCCACCCAAGTTAGGATCTACATTAAAGTGATCTATAACATCATATCTATGATAACTGGGAGATACATATATAGGAGTTAAATAAATTGTTTCTATTCCTAGGTCTTTTATGTAATCAATTTTGTTTATTATATCATCAATCTTACCACCAATCTTTGTTGGTAACCTTTCCTTATAATCAAAATCTTTTGATAAAAAGCTATCAGGAAAAATTAAATAATAAATCGTTCCTACATACCATGGTATTTCTTTTTCTCCATCAGAAACATAAAATGGTTTATCATCATCAAAACCATCAAAACCGAAGTACTTTTCTCGATTATCAATAATCAGC
This sequence comes from Caldisphaera sp., assembly GCF_049974385.1. NCBI lineage: Archaea > Thermoproteati > Thermoproteota > Thermoprotei > Acidilobales > Acidilobaceae > Caldisphaera > Caldisphaera sp. Next base: position 37,438 of record NZ_JBMFIW010000006.1, read on the forward strand.
TTAAATTTATAAGCTTTTATATCGTTATCTGCTATTGCCTCGTAATAATCCCTGTAATTGTCTGAATAAACTTTTTTTGCTTTTATTTCATTCCAACTTTTCCCGTTAAAAAACATTAAATATATATCATCGATTTGATCTTTTATTGTAAAAATTCTTATATGATATCTATTCCCAAGTTTTGATATAAAAGAAGGCATAGTCTCATCATGTATTATGAGCTCATCAGATAAACCGTTTTTTATTGAGTCTCTTAAATCTTGAAGACCTATATTAGCTATAGATGACAAGGTATCAAAAGGATAAATTTTTATGAATTCATGATCTTCCACTTCGAAATCAGTTAAAACATTGTAGTAATTATCAAAATAAAAATATTTATAAATACCTTCCCATATTTTTAGGGAAACTGAGCCCCTATTTCCTTCTTTTTTTAGTTCAAACCTACCTGGAAAGTAAGAAGTAAACTCTGATGCCAAATAAAGCCTTTTTGCCTTTTCAGGCCATGGTATACTGAAGGTCACTATTGGCTCTCCAAATCTTTTTCTTCCAAGCCGAGGTCTATAGTATTTATACATTTTAATCACTCAGCATCTTGCTTTTTAATTTATGTGTTGACGATTGTTATTAATAAATTGATGGATTAAAATTTTTAATGGATTCAATATTTAAAAACCTCATCGAGCACCAAGAGGCCTATTCGTTTTTTCAGATAATTTCTTATCTGAGTATAAACGTATAAATTATTAATAAATAATATTGTTAGAATCAGGTGAAAAAATGGCAACATTAAAATTTGACGAGTTGAAATTTAAAACTTTATCCTTTCACCCATATAAAAATAGATTTTTTAAAGATGGATGTATTTATTCAGACTATGGCAAATTATGTTATTCATTAGTTGATGATGGTATTTTAAGGATTGGCAATAGAATTAATGGAAACGTAAATAGTTCATTTACTACAAATAACTATAGAGTTCATTTACTACCAAAATTGCTAATCTTTAATAATGATAAGGTTCTTGAAGAGTGGGGAACTGGAGAAAATGAAGGAGAGAGATCATGGTTTGATCCATTGTTTGATTCTTCATTAGAATGGTATGATAAGACAACTATAACAACTGGCGTTTTAACTTGTAAAGATGGTAAAACTTGTTTTTCCTTTTCCGTATCTTTATCTGGCGATGAACCTATATATGGCTTGGGTGAGCATTTTGGGCATATAAATAAAAGGGGTTACGATTTTATAACGTGGGCTTCAGATATGCCTTCAACTCCTAATTATGCAACCTATATTCCAATACCCTTCATATGGTCCGTAAAGGGTTGGGGTCTTTTAATAAACAGTTCTTCACCAGTTTATTTTGATATAGGAAAGACTTCTTATGATAGGCTTTTAATTATAACAAGGGATTATTTCGATTCATATCTATTTTTAGGTAATGTAAAGGAAATATTTAAGAAATTATATAGTATAACAGGTAAACCAAAAAATGAATTACCTAAGTGGAGCTTCGGTTTTTGGCAGAGCAAATGCGCCTATAGAAATCAGGAAGAAGTATTAAGTGTTGCAGAAGAATTAAGAAAAAGAGAATTTCCAAGTGATGTTATTCATATAGACCCTCCATGGATGGGAAACTGGGATAAATTCAATTGCGATACAGTGGATTTAGAATGGGATAAAAAAGCATTTCCAAATCCTGATGAAATGATAGAAAAATTACATAAAATGGGATTCAAGCTTTCTTTATGGATAAACCCTTATATAGAGCCTGAGACAAAGTTATGGAATATTATGAAAGATAAGCTGTTAAAATCATCAAATGGAGGCCATGCAGTTCCTCTAGCAGATTGCCAAAAAAGAGAAAATGCTGGGATACCGGATCTGTTTGATGAAGAAGGCTTTTCAAGATATAAAAAAGTCTTAAAAGAGCTAGTTTTAAAATATGCTGATGTAATTAAAGCCGATTATGGAGAAGCAATACCTTTTGATGCAATATCAAAAGGTTTAAGAGGTGAGGAACTTCACAACCTTTTTCCCTTATATTATATGAAAGCTGTTTATGAGGCAACTAAAGAGATTAAAGGATATGGAATAGTTTGGGGTAGATCTGGCTATACAAGTATTTGGCAATATCCATTAAACTGGGGAGGTGATCCCCCATCAACTTGGGAAGGACTTAGGCAGGCTTTAAGAGGACTTTTATCTTTTCATTCATCAGGAGGAATTTTTGCATCATTTGATATTGGAGGTTTTATTGGAAAACCAAGTGAAGAACTTTACATAAGGTGGTTGCAAGCGGGTATAATGATAAGTCATGTAAGAGCCCATGGGAATAGCGAGAGAGAACCATGGAAGTATAATGAAGAAATAACTAAAAAAATGATAAAATTAAGATATAAGCTATTACCATACATATATAGCGAGTCCATAAGATCTATAAAAGAAGAAACTCCTCTTATTAGGCCATTGTTCTTTGAAAATGATGATCCTAACACTTATAATATAGATGACGAGTTTTATTTAGGTAATAGTCTATTGGTTGCACCTATAATGGAAAAAGGAGGTAAGAGAAAAGTCTATTTGCCAGAGGGTTACTATATTGAATTCTTTTCAAATAAGTATTTTGAAGGAGGAAAATGGTATAATTTATCTTATGATTTAGATGAGTTTCCTTTATTTGTTAAGCTAAACTCAATTATTCCAATGCTAAAGGATGAAATCTCTTATATAGAAGAAAAGATGTTTAATAATATAGAATTTCACGTATACGGAAATAATGCAAAAATGGATTATTATGATAAAGGAGTTGAGGCTGAAATAATATGCAAAAATAAAGAATGCAAAACAATTAACTTACCAAATGATATTGAGTATGTTTTTGTTTACCATTAAATTATTCAACAATTTTACAGCTACACAATATGCTAAATGGCTTAGTTTTTTCTCTGGAAGAAACTATTGCGCCCAGTTTTACTTATCCCAAGAACTCTGTTTCTTTTTTTAACCTATCAAAAAGCATTTCAGGGGCACTTTCTATTATAATGAAATTCTTGCTCTATTTTAATCCCTTCTCCCGAAACTGAATATCTTATTTCTGATAATGAAGATACATAAGAGTTTTTCATTATAAGGGAAGAATAAACTATACCATTTTCTCCTATACCATTTTATTCAATACTTGTATATGGTTTAATTATACTACTAGCTAATATTTGACTTCTTTTTCCTTTATAAGCAGGACCTATAATAATTGCTCCTTCTTCAATACATGTATAATCATCTATTATAAATCCGTTTGAAATTATTGCTGACCTACTTGTGTTAACGCTTTTGTTTATTTTAAATTTCTGAATCACTTAATATTATTTTTAAAGCATCTAAAAAGTCCACATGAAAAAGGATTGCACTATTAATGCATAAGATTTTTATTAACGTATTTATACTTTCTTTAAATTAATTAACTTATAGGTGAAAAAATGGTTTCAATGCTAATAACAGGGTCATCAATATTCACAGGAAAAGAATTGATAAGAGATGGCTACGTTTTCATTGAAGATGGTAAAATAAAAGAAGTGGGAATTCAGCCAGTTCCCGATGAAATAAGCGAGCCTTCTTTAGTTTTAGGAGGAAAAGGTAGGATTATAGCCCCATCTCTAACAGCTATAGCAGATATATCAACCTTCTTAATTAGATTTTTTAATTTAAAGATGAACAAAAGAATAGAATTGTACAAGATGCTTAGTAAAAAGGACTTGTTTACTTTATCTTTGCCAAGCATTTATGAGTTAAACATGCATGGAGTTACAACGATATTTGCTGAGTCTATAGACGTTTCGTATATCATTGATCTTCAAGATAAATTAGGAGGATTCTTTGGCATAGCTGCGCCATCTTGTATAGACAATATATCAGTACCACCAAGCCTCAGTGGAAAAATAGAAGTTAGCGGCTATGGTTGCGATGGAAAAGGAATTAGCGAGGATTCTAATGATTACTTAACATTATTAGGCAAGAGAAGTTATAATTTATCAAAAATAGAAAATGTTTATGAAAAAAGCGAAAAGATAAGGGCTTTAGCTGGTTTACCTCCAAATATAATAAAGGAAAACAACAAAGCTGAAATTGTTGTTTATGATACGTCTAGACCACCAGCGATGAATTATTATAAAGGAACATTAGATTATATAAAAAACATATATAACGAAAACGCAATAATAGAAAGCCTCTTAGCTGGAGAAGACGTTTTAATAGATATAGGAGGCCATTTAAGGATAGGTCAAAAGCATCTAAGCGAAGCTGAAAGTCTTATAGAAAAAATAGTTAATAATGCAAAATTTCAACAAATTTTAGCTTAGATTCAATTTCATCTAAATAAGGCATGTTACTGCTTCCCAACTTTTCTACTTTAGCAGATCCAGCCGATATGGCATATTTTAATGCCTCATTAATATCGCCTGTGCTTTTATAAAAAATGTTAAAGGATGCATTAAAGGCATCTCCTGCACCAGTTGGATCAATCTGATTTATTGTAGTCTCTATTTTGCCTAAAATTTTTTTATTTTTGTTTATAATTTCCGCTCCTTTTGATCCTTTCTTTATAGCTATAAATTCTAACCCATAGTTTTTAAATAACTTATTAACATCTAAATCTAAGCATGAGAACTCATTTTCATTTATTAATAACCAGTTGATATATTTTATGTTGTTAATAATTTTTTCTTTATTATAGCATGCTTCCCCGCCAGGATCATAGCTAATTGTTTTTGTTTTATTCGCATATTTGGCATATTTAATTAAATCTGGGTCAACACTAGAAAAATGTATATGGTCTCCATCAATTTTTTCATTGCTTAATCTTAACCCTTTGTTAGCATTTCTTGCTGTAATCATTGTTCTTGTTGATTTCTTTCTATTAACAATTATCATTACCATACCTGGTTTTTCTTTTGAAATTTCGACAGATGAAACGTCTACGCCCTCTTCTTTTAATTTATCTAAAAATCCATATTTGACTATATCTTCTCCAGATCTAGCTATAAGTTTGGCTTTATGATTTAATCTAGATACAGCTATAGCGTAGTTTGTGGCAGCTCCTCCTAAACCTATCCATACATCTTTTGCAACAACATTAAAGTCCGGTTTTAATTCTTCTTCAATTATTGATATAAAGTCTATATTTATGTTACCAATTGCTATATGAGTTTGTTTTTTATTATATTCCATTTTTCATCAATATTTGTTTAGTTTTCCGGATAAAATTAACTATATGATAAATTATTTATATACACTTTTCTAATATATAGCAATATTTATATATTATTTTTATATACATTAATCCGGGTGAAACAAATGGAAACTGCTATCGAAGTCAAAGATTTGACCAAAAAGTATGGAAACTTTGTTGCAGTAGATCATATCAACTTTACAATCAATAAGGGTGAAATATTTTCTTTATTAGGCCCTAATGGAGCAGGTAAGACTACAACAATTGGAATGCTATCAACAATAAAAAGACCTACAGAAGGTGATGCTTATATATTAGGATATAGCATAGTTAAACAGAAGTACCACGTTAGAAAAATTATTGGGGTTTCTCCTCAAGATTTAACTGCAGATGATGAATTAAGCGGTTATGAAAATGTATTGATTATGGCTAAGCTTTTTGGCTATAAAGGTAAGGAAGCGGAAGATAGATCAGAATGGGCTTTAAAGTTTATGGATTTGTGGGACAGCGCTTTTAGAAGGGTAAGAGAATATAGCGGAGGTATGAGGAGAAGATTGGAAATAGCTATGAGTATAGTGCATAATCCATCTGTTATATTTTTAGATGAACCTACTTTAGGTCTTGATGTGCAATCAAGAAGGCATATTTGGGAACTCGTTAGAGAGCTTAAGAAAAATGGAACAACTGTTTTGCTTACAACCCACTATATGGAAGAGGCTGAAGCATTATCAGATAGGGTAGCAATAATAGATCATGGAAAAATTATAGCTATAGGAACTCCTGATGAACTCAAAGCTAAAATAAAAGGCGATAGAATTTATATATTAGTTAAAGAAAATGATCAATTGGATGAGATTATTAATAAAATCAATGATATAATCCCTAATTCAGCAATAAAAATAGATAATCAAATTTTAGTTAAAACTGAATCATCAAGTGAGTTACTTCCACAACTTATTAAGATATTATCAGGCTACGATGTTGTTGAGCTTAAAGTAGTGAAACCGAATTTAGAAGAAGTGTTTTTAGAGTTAACAGGTAGAGAGCTTAGGGAAGAAGAAGGAGGATTTGATAGATTTAAATATATGAGAGTCACAAGGGGTGCTAGAAGATGATTCAGGAAGTTTATACATTGACTATTAGGGAACTTAAAAAGTGGTTAAGTAGAAGGGGTACATTTGTAGTGTCTTTAATAACTCCATTGTTCTGGTTAGGCTTATTTGGAAAGAGTCTTAACTTTGCTCAGATGTTTGCCCCAACAAATATACCCCCACAATACTCATCTTTAATTTCTAAATATGTTGACCAACAATTGTTAAACTTGTTCGGTACAACAAGTTACTTTACCTATCTCGCAAGCGGAATGTTAGTTGTATTTGGATTTTTCCAAAGTGTTTTTGGCGGAACAAACCTAGTTTTCGAAAAGAGGTTAGGCTACTTAAATAGATTATTAATGACTCCAACGCCAAGATCAGGTATATTTTTATCAAAGGTGTTTGGAACTCTAATCAGAATATTATTTTATGAGGCTATATTAATATTAATAGCTTGGGGACTGGGGATTAAATTCAAGCCAGAATTGACAGTAATAAACATATTATTAGCTGGTATTGCAATAATATTTGTTGCTATAGGGTTTGTAAGCATCTTTGCAGCAATAGCATTTAATGTTGATAATGTTGAAATTATGTTTGCTATAGTAAACTTAATTAATTTGCCATTAATGTTTGCGTCAAGTGCGCTATTTCCATTAAAACAAATGCCTAGTTGGTTACAAGAAATAGCCAAATTTAACCCAATAACTTATGCCGCAGACATAGTTAGATATAATTTAGTAGGTGCACCTATAAGCAATTATTTATTGAGCTGGATAATTCTTATAGTCATATCAATAACTCTATTTGTAATAGGAATGCTGGTTAGTATAAATGCAATGGAAAAAGCATAAACCAAAAAAAAAAATTAAAAAAAAATAATTTACTTTCTTTCTGACATAGGAACGTACTTAAGTCCTACTGGCCCTTTATAATCTTCTGTTGGCCTCATTATCTTGTTTTTCTTCGTGTCTCCTTCACCAACCTGTTCTATGTAATGAGCAGACCAACCAACAATTCTACCCATTGCAAATATTGGTGTGTACATAGGTATTGGAATACCAAGTTGATAGTAAAGTACACCTGTGTATAAGTCTATATTTGCAGGTAAGTTCTTCTCTTTCTTCATGACTTCTTCAGACTTTTTAAGAACGTTTAACCACATTTCTCCATCTTTTAGTTGTTTAACGAATTTCCCTGCAACGTCTGTTCTTGGGTCATGTACCTTGTAAACTCTGTGCCCAAATCCCATGATTAATTCTTTTTTAGCAAGCTTATCTTTTATATATTCTTCTATGTATTGATCTAATGGAACACCTTTAGCCTTAGCTTTAGCTAAAGCGTCTAAGAACATTGCCATCGCTTGTTCATTAGCACCTCCATGTAATGGGCCTTTTAATGCACCAATACCTGCTGCTATAGCGCTGTATATATCTGTTAAAGTGCTAGCAACTACTCTTACAGTAAATGTGCTAGCATTAAATCCGTGATCCATATATAATACTAAAGTGCTCTCAAATGCTCTTGCCTCCAAATCTGATGGCATTCTACCTAATATCATTCTTAAAGAGTCTTTGCCATGAGGCAAACTTGGATCGGGTTTATATAATTGGCCATCCCTAGATAAGTGCCATCCAGCAGCAAAGAAAACTGGCATTGCTGCTATTAACCTTAATGCATGATCATATAATAAATCTCTTTCAAATTTCCATTCTGGAGCAAAGTATTGACCCATCATACTTACTGCAACTTGAGCATAATACATAGGATGCGTTGCGGGCACATATTTTAATGCATCAAATATTTTTTCAGGAATCTGTCCTCTATACGTATCAATTTTATTCTTTATTTCTTTATATTCACTTTCATTAGGTAAGTGGCCATATAGTATTAAATGTGCTGCTTCATAGAAATCAGCATGTTCTCCTATATCATCAATTGTATACCCTCTATATATAGTGCTTGTACCTTTTGGATCTACTCCGCTCACGTTAGTAGTGTCAGTAATGACGTCAACTAATCCTTTTGGTACTCTTATATAATAACCTTGTTGTGGAGGAGTTAAGAATTTCCCTAATGGAGTTTCCTCAACCTCACATTCTATCTTACTTGTCATAATTCAGACCCATTTTATAATTGTTTTAGTAAATACATAAATCTTTAAAATAAAATGTTATGAACATATGTTATTTAAAATCTAAAAATTTTTATCATTTAAAAGATTTAAAATCTAAAAATTTGTTACTTATTTTTTAAAAATTCTTCCATATCCTTATGTTTTTTAAATAACGCTTCTTCCAAATCTCTAAACCTGAGGCCTTCTCCTGGATTCTCAAGTTTAAAGCTGTTTCCTTTACTTTCTAAATTATCTATAAAATGAAATCTCCATTCTTTTCTTGATGATTTAAAAGCGATAATAGGTATACCTAAAGATCTTTTTGAAAATTCCATTAAATTTAAAATTTGAGAGGAATCAATATAAAGAGGCGAATCATTTCTCTTACTTTTTACTTCTATTACTAAAATTCTTCCATCCTTTATAGCAACCAAATCAGGTTGATATCTTTTAGAAACCCCACCTCCGCTTGATGGACCTCTAACAACAGCATAACCATTTTGCCAAAATAAATTAGCTAGTTCGTTTTCCAATCTAGTTGCTTTAGCTTTTGGCTTCATCTTCTCACACTATTTAAAATATTAATCTGAAAATTTATTTCCATTTTAAGTTTCTTATCGTTGATTAAACGTATCTTAATTTTTTCTTTATGTGCAAATCTTATATAATATTATTTCATTAACTCCAAAGCTTTGTATTTTGTTTAAATTATGATCGAAGAATGTTCTCTTCAATTATAACGTGAAACCTATTTTTTAATTTAAAAATACAATATCATAATATATAACACCTCACATAAATCGTACAATTTTGAGACAACAAGAAAACTTTCCTATTTTTAAAAAAAGTCCATAACCATAATTGTTCGATAAGCATAATTGTATTTATAAAATCATATGATTTATTTTTAAACTTAAACCTAACTAAAAATAATAGGGATAGCTATGTCATCTTACAAATTTGAAGATAGAAGGAAATTAGTTTCCTATTTTAGAAAAGAGGCTAAAAGAGAAATAGAATATTCTGGGAAAATAAAAAATACAAGTAATAATTCTGTAAATCCTATAATTAGATTAATTATGGACGCTGTAGCACAAGATTCTATTAAGCATTCAAAAATATATGAAACTATGGCATTAATAATTGAAAATCCTCAGCTTATTACAGAAACTGAATCCAAAATGGTTTTAGATGATATGAAGAAACATATAGAAATGGAAAAAGAATCTATAGATGAACTTAATGAACTACTAAAAAACGATGCAATAAAAAACGATAAACCATTAAAGTTTTTAATAGATATGTTACTTAGAGATGAAAAACTTCATCACGCAATGTTATCTGATATTTATAATTTATTGATAAAAAATATTACTTTAACAGAAGAAGATATATGGCAACAAATATGGAATGATGCTATGTATCATGGAACACCTGGAGGCTAAGATCTTTTAAGATCCTTGCAATTGAATCAGTGATAAATCTTCAACAGCCTCAATAATTTCCAATGCATGATATATAGATTCGTTTGAATATGAGACTATTCCATGATTGTCCAATATAATCGCGTTACATCCCATTTTAGCGGCTTCTCCTACAGCATTGGCTAATTCTTCTGTTCCAGGGGCTATAAGTGGAATTTCTTGTAAGCATTTTATTTTTAAAGACGTTTCTGTTAAGTAATTCAAATCCAGCTTCATGCCTTTTTTAATTAATGCAAGTAAATATCGTGGATGTGCATGAACAACTGCTTTAGCGTCTTCAACATTTTTATAAATTGATAAGTGCATTCTCCATTCACTACTTGGTAAGCCTATAATTGCCTTTCCATCAAAATCTATAACAGCAACATCATTATTAGATATCTTATGTCTTGGAACACCTGTAGGGCTTATATAGACTAATTTGCTGTTTCTATCTATAAGGCTAGCATTTCCACCTCTAACTTGAACTAAATTTCTATTGTACATTAACTTCATTACATCACAAATCTGAGCTAAATAAAATTCATTTATATTCATCATAATCACCAAATTCTTCTGTTTACTATATTATATCATTTTGTTTGATTCATTTTAAATTTATTTGGTTTAGAACCTTCATTTTATTTTTAAATTAAAAATTAAGTTATACTTTCAATTAGGTTTTTGTTAAATGTTTCTTCATTTTCAATCATTTCTTTTGTTTTTTCTATATAAGTTGTGCTATAATTTTTATATCTATTTATAACAAAGTCTATAATGTAATTGCCTATATTCAATATAAGAGATTTAATTATAGGATTATACATTTTGTCAACAGCTAAATTTAAGCTTCTCTTAGACTCAGATAAAGCCTTTATTAACGCTTCTCTAATAAATTCTCCTCTTAATGGGTTTTCTAGCAATTTATCTAATATTGTAAAGTCCCTATGCCTTAAAGCACCCATAGGAATAAATGGTAATGGAAATGTAATAACTCTTAATTTCTTTAATTTGTCTAAAAGTTCTAAATCTTTAAGTATATCATCATCTTTTTCGCCAGGCAAATTTAATATAATGGTACCAACAACAATCCAACGGTTATCATTAAGTATTCCTATTCCTTGTTCTACTACTTCTTGATAGTTTTCAGGTTTAAATGGTAAAACTTTTCCTGGCATTAATTTCTTTAACAATCTTGGAGAACCAGTTTCTATGCCCATTTCAATATAAGTCCATCTTCCACCTTCGTTTATATATTCACCTACCTCTTGAACCATTTTAGGAGATTCTAATACAACTGCCGCCGTTGTAAAATCTGTTGATATAGTATAATCATCTCCATAGGATTTAACTAATTTATAGGATTTTTTGACAAGATTTAAAACTTTTTCTGGATCAGGATCTATACCTTTAGCTCCATATCTAAAAAATTCTTCACTGTGTAAAGTAATATCCTTAGATCCACCTTTTTCTATGTTAATCTTGATTTCCTTTTCTATATGACCTTCAAATGGCAATGATTTTATCATACCGCTAAGTGTAGGAGTACAAAAAGAACAACCTCTACCGCATCCCCTTGTTACCTCAACAAGACCTCCATTAGCTGGAGTCCTAATTATAGGAATTTTATCTAGGGGTGCAGGACCACCATAAACTATACTTGGGACATTGGCCCCATTTATTAGATCAAAAACTACTTTAGGTCCTATCGACTCAAATTCTCCTTCATATACAACATCTATGCCTAATTTTTTATTATATCCGGTATCTGTTAATTGCCACGTTGCAGGACCTCCAACTAAAATTTTTATGTGTTTTCTATGTTTTAATAAGGTTCTATTTATTAATATATTTAGAAAAGATCTTGATATATATGGAATACCCTTATACGGCAAATTTGCAAGCTTTAATATCCAATATGTTATTCCGCTGCCGAAGCTTAGACCTAAAGGATCCATAACATATATTCCCAATATTCTTGTATTATCACCTATAAATCTATCAAGCTCGTATGGGCTAGCTATTACTATATCTTCTCTTGGAATACCAAAATCTAGCAAAGCTGCTTCTACTTTTGAAAGACCATATGGGGCCTTTTTTGCAATTCCTTTTTTATTTTCTACCTTAAAATAAAAATTTGAAATAAATGGAGGCATGTAGTTATCAGGCAATGCACTAATAAACCCGGCAACAGTAGAACCAAGTGTCTCGCTCGCTGTTGCTCCTTCTGCAGTTAAAATTATTTTTACTCCATTGCCCATGATAACCACCAAATATTATAATTCTCTATATATTCATAATATATTGAAAAAATTAATAAACATTTATTAATACATACTATATCAAGGTATAACCATATTTTTCTTAAATATATTAAAATAGTTAAATAACGTAAAAGTGTATGATTAAATTGATGTTATATATCTGGATTACTTTATTATAAATGGTTTTTAGGGTCGTTCATAATTTTGTTATATATAACTATTTTTTATACGGCTTTTTACAACAAGATATTTTAATATGAAAACCCTTTTAACTACTATAAATTATATACTTGCTTTTTTAAAGTATCTTTTCAATATATAAATAGATATTAACTTTATTCTTAAAATTATATCACGGTGAGACACTTTGTCATATGAAGAAGAAGCAGAAAAATATTATCTGAAGACTGGACTTAAATTTCCGTTTAGTTTAATAAAGTCAATATCGTTAATAAAGGCCTCTGCTGCTATAGCAAATAAAGAACTAAAATTGTTAGATAGCGAGATTGCTGATGCAATAGTAAAAATATCGTTAATGCTTGCAAATGGAGAGTTTGCAGATGAAATAAGAGTTGATGTATTTCAAACGGGATCTGGTACAGGAATTAATATGAATATTAATGATATAATATCTAGACATGCCTCTAAACTAATAAATAAAAATGTACATCCAAACGATCATGTAAATATGTCTCAAAGTAGTAATGATGTTATACCGTCAGCAATAAGAATAGCATCTTATTTAGAAGCTAAAGATGTTTTATCAAACTTAGCAAAATTATTAAATGTGCTGTATGAATACTCTGAAAAATACAAGGATTTTATAAAACCCGGTAGAACTCATTTGAGAGATGCTTTGCCTGTTACATTGGGTCAAGAGTTTTATGCCTATTATGAAGAATTCATTAAAGATAAGCAAGACCTGGAATATGCTATGAACCAAATATTAGAAATACCACTAGGCGGTACTGCTGTTGGAACAGGTATTAATAGTCATGAAAGATTCAAAGAACTAGCGATAAAAAATCTTAAAGAATTTCTGAATATAGATATAAAACCTTCAAAGTCTTTAATGAGGCCAATGAAGCTACTAAGCGATTTAATACTACTAAGCTCCGTATATAAGAAAATTGCTATAGACTTATGGAAATTAGGTAATGATATAAGATTGATGTTCTCGGGACCCAATACAGCTATAGGAGAAATCGATATGGAGATTAACTTGGCAGGAAGCAGTATAATGCCTGGAAAAATAAATCCAGTAACTGTAGAAGCTATTATGCAGGCATCTTCTGAAATATTGGGATTAGACAATGCAAATTCTTACATATCTTTATTAGGAGAATTCGAGCTAAATATGGGTAATCCATCAGTGATTTATAATATATCGCTTCAATCTTTGTTATTAAATGAGTCATTGAAAAAGCTTACAGAAGTCGTTTTACCAAGCATTAAACCTTTAAGAGAAAGAATGAAGATACTTGCTTTCAGTAGTCCATCCTTAATAACAATATTTTCTCCCTTAATAGGATATGAAAAAGCAAAAAGCCTATATGAAAGAATTAAAAACGGAGAAAGATTAGAAGATGTAGCCAAGGATTTGGGATTAGATGAAAAAACAATAAATTTGATTACTGATATAAATATATTAGTTAATCCAGGAATTCCAATACTTAAAGGGAAAAAAATTGAATCAAATAAATGAATCGCTTAGGCTCATAAGATCTGCAGAGAATCATTTAATTAATAAGGAATTTGGTATTTCTTGCTATGAGTCAAGACTATCTGCAATAATTTCACTAAAAAAGTTAGCTGATTATTTAAACTTAGAGACAAAAAATAACACCCTAAGAGAATTATATAAACAAATTAATCGTTTTTTAAATCTAAATTCGATAAAATATTGCATAGATTATTTAGATAGTTTAAAAAATTTAGAAATTAGTCATTGTGATACATATTGTGCAGATGAGATTCCTGGATCAGAAATACTTGAATATGCTAATAAAGATGATGCCGAAAGAGCTATTAAATGTAGTAGAGAAATATACAACTTTTTATTATTAAATATAATAAATTTGAATTGAAAAGCTCTATATTTTAATTTATTAACTTTAACACCTGTTAAAGTAGGTGGGTAAAAGATATGTCATTAGAGACAATAGATTTAAGTGTAACAATTGGAGATAAGCAGATATTAAATAACATGACTATTAAGCTTGAAAGAGGAGAAGTTCTAATTTTGATGGGACCCAATGGTAGTGGTAAAACAACTCTTGCTTTTGCATTGTTAGGTCATCCAAAATATCAAATTAACAAAGGAAAAATAATTTTAGATAATAATGATATTACTGACTATCCAACATATCAGAGAGCTTTAATGGGATTAGGGCTAGCATTCCAAAATCCAGTTGAAATACCTGGTTTAAGATTATCAATGTTACTAAATGCTATTCAAATGAAGAAAAGCGGCTCAAGTTTTGATATTTCATCAATAGATCCAAAATTAATTATTTGGGCAAGAAACAAAACAAGAGAATTAGGACTTCAACCCTCATTTTTGGAAAGAGAAGTAAATGTAGGTTTTAGTGGTGGAGAGAAAAAGAGGTCAGAAATGTTACAAATATTAACTATGGATCCAAAATATATAATTTTAGATGAGCCTGATAGCGGATTAGATGTTGATGGCATAAAACTTATAGGAGAAACTATAGATAGTTTAAGATCCGCAGGAAAAGGAATTTTAATAATTACCCATCATGCAGAAATCACAAAGTTTGTTTCACCCGATAAAGTTATGATAATGTCTAAAGGAAAGATTGTGGACGAAGGCGGCATTGAGTTAATTAAAAAGATTGAAGAATATGGATATAAAGATTATGAAGGGGTGCAATAAATGGGTTCTCCAATAGAATTAGCAAAGGATAAGGAATTAAAAGAAATAGTAGAGAATAAAGGTATAGAAGATATATTAGGTAAATCAATTCCATACCCTAAAGACATTGAAATAAAAGGGAAGATAACAAAAGATATAATAGAAGAGATTTCAAAGTCTAAAAAAGAACCTCAATGGATGCTAAATCTTAGATTAAAAGCATTGGAGTTATTTGAAAAACTCCCAATGCCAAATTGGATAGCAGGAGTAGAAAGCATAGATTTAGAGGAATTCGCCCAATATGTTAAGCCTAAAGTAGAGGTCGCAGAAAATTGGGATCAATTACCTGATTGGATGAGGGATATGTATTCTAGGATAGGCTTACCAGAAACTGAAGCAAAGGTTTTATCAGGATTAACAGCAGTTTTCGATAGCGAAAATATTATTAGCAGACTTAAGGATGAACTTAAAGAGAAAAATGTAATATTCATGCCTATGGATGAAGCAGTACAAAAATACCCTGATCTAGTCAAGGAATACTTTGGTAAAGAATTTCCTATGGCAGACCATAAGTTTGCTGCACTTCATTATGCATTATGGAGCGGGGGAGCTTTTGTTTACGTACCCAAAAACACAAAGATAGTGAACCCAGTTGAAGCATTTTTTATAATAGGAGGGGAGTTGGAAGGGCAATTTGAACATACATTACTTGTGGCAGATGACAATAGTTCTTTTGGAACAAGTTATATACACTTTATAGAAGGTTGTGCTGCTCCAGTATTAAGAAATTATAGTTTTCATGATGGAATGGTAGAAATTTATGCTGGTAAAAATTCTCAGGTATATTTTTCAACTCTACAAAATTGGAGCAGAAGCATAATCAATTTTAATAATAAGAGAGCTATAGCAGAAGAAAATGCTCATGTGGAATGGGTAGAAGGTAGCATTGGAAGTAAAATGACTTATACTTATCCTAGTACGATGTTAAGAGGAAGAGGCGCTTCAACAAAAAACATTTCTATAGGCATTTCAAACGGCCCTTATATAAAAGATGTAGGCTCTAAAGCAATTCATGCTGCTCCAGATACTAAAAGTATGATTATATCAAAAAGTATAAGCTCAAATGGAGGGATTGCAACATATAGGGGACTAGTAAAAGTATTGAAAGGAGCTGAGAGAAGTTTTTCTCACGTGCAATGTGATAGTTTAATATTAGATGAAAAAAGTCAGGCATATACGTTACCAAGAAATGAGGTTGATGAACCAACAGCAATAGTATCTCATGAAGCAACAGTCGGTAGACTTGGCGAAGATCAATTATTCTATATGGCTTCTAGAGGCATTAGAGAAGGAGAGGCTAAGGCATTAATTGTTAATGGTTTTATAAGGGACGTTTTGAAGAGCCTTCCATTAGAGACTGTAAGTATATTGACTAAAGTTATTGGACTAGAATTTAGCGAATTAGGAAGCGTTGGGTGAAAATTTATGAATTCTTTTGAGATTAATATAGAAAACATTAAAAAGCATAAATGGCAAGATATTGGAGACTCTCCCACTACAAAATATTATACTGATTGGAGCCAATATGAAAAGATACTAAATAAACAAGGAGAATTAAAATTTGAAAAACCAAATGGAAAATTCGATTTTATAGTAGGTCCTTGTGGAAATTCTAATAAGGCATACGAACCCAAACTTATTAAACCTGAGGAAAGTAAACTTGCTTCATATCATTTTTACTACTTAAATGAGATTAATGAAATCAACTTAGATTCAGGAGAATATGCCATATCTTTTTGTAATCCAATAAGCGAAAGGTGGGTCTCGCAACATCTTATTGTGAATATAAAGGAAAATTCTAACGTCTCTTTATTAATTTATGAAGGTAGAAAATCTCCAGGAAGTAGTGTTATAGAAATTAATGCACATAAAAACTCTAAGTCAAACCTTGCTATACTTCTTGATCCTGAAATAAAATATCCAACAGCCTATTTAATAAGGAAAGCAATATATAGTCAGGCCAGCATGAATTCAATGACATTTTCTACACCAACATTAATGAATAGAATAGAAGAAAAAGTCGTTTTATTTGATAATTCTATTTTTAATCATAAATCACTTACATTATCTTACAAAAATTCAAGGGTTGATAATATAATAGATACAATACAAGTTGGCAAAAACTCAGATAGCGATGTTTCAGGCTTAGGATTTGCGTTTGATTCTTCTTTATCATCAGTTAGAGGAACTGATATAATAACTTACGATGGAAGAAAGAGCAGGTCTAATTTTATTGTTGAGGCTATAATTTTAGGGAATTCAGCTAGAGCGTATACTATGCCAATGATGAAAATTGAAACGGGAGATGTAATTTCCGCTACACATAAATCAGCTCAATATAGGGTTAGTGACGACATACTTTTCTATTTGCAATCAAGGGGGTTAACATATGAAGAAATAGTATCATTGTTAGTATATGAAAAAAGTTTGAGTATGGCCAATCATCTGGAAAATATTAAGGAAAAAGTGCAAGAATTTATAAAACAAAAGTTAGACAGAATTTTTAAAAATCAACTTTAAATTACGATTTTAACATTGCTCTTAGCAACACGAAACCTGATACTAATAAGAAGCCTATAAATATTATATCTAATATTCCCATTATTTTTCACCTAGAAATTTGCTATAAATATTTGGATAGGTTTTTATTAATATTTCATTTAATTCCATTACATTAACTATTCTTTGGCCTGGAGAAAATAAAAACAAATTTTCTTCTTCTATTTGATATGAATTCTTGTATATCAGTTCTTTCAAGAATTGTTTTGATATTCCTGTTGAGTTGCTTATCCTATTAATCTGGCTTAGTGCTTGATTGATTGTAATATACGGGTCGTATCCAAAAGCAAAAGAATTATTATAATTTGGCCAGAAAAATGCACTATTATTTATATATCCAGAAATTAAATAGGATCCAATGATTGTTTTATTTATTATTATTGGACTCCCATCAGCCTTGTTTTTAAATGCAAGACTAAACCCCCTAATTATTAATGGATAGACTAAGCCTAACAATATCAAACAGAAAACA
Source organism: Caldisphaera sp. (assembly GCF_049974385.1). Lineage (NCBI taxonomy): Archaea > Thermoproteati > Thermoproteota > Thermoprotei > Acidilobales > Acidilobaceae > Caldisphaera > Caldisphaera sp. Next base: position 55,571 of record NZ_JBMFIW010000006.1, read on the forward strand.
AAAATTGCTATCGGTACTAGAACGTATTGCTTTACCATCATTTAACACCCATTAAAATAGCCAATAACATATCAATTAATTTTATAGCTATAAAAGGTAATAAAGCACCTCCTATACCGTAAATTAAGAAATTTTTTATAAATGTTTTTCTTGGATTTTCCGGTTTATATCTGACCCCCCTTAAAGCTAATGGAATTAAGGCAGGGATAATAATTGCATTAAAAATCATTGTTGCAAGAATAGCTGTTTCCGGAGTTGTTAAATGGAGTATGTTCAAATAACTTATTTTGGGATTATTTAATACTAGTATCATAGGTAATATAGTAAAATATTTTGATATATCGTTTGCTATGCTAAATGTTGTAACTGCTCCCCTTGTTACCAAAAGCTGTTTACTTAACTCTATAATTTTTACGACTCTAGAAGGATTGGAATCTAAATCTATCATATTAGCAGCTTCTTTTGCAGCCCTTGTCCCAGAGTTCATTGCCACACCTACATCAGCTTTAGCTAATGCAGGGGCATCGTTTGTACCGTCCCCCATGGCTATAACCACATGGCCTTTCCTTTGTTCTTCATCAACCTTATTAAGTTTATCTATAGGTTTAGCTTGAGATATAACATGGTCTATTCCTGCTTCATTAGCTATTACCTTAGCGGTTATAGGATTATCCCCTGTTACCATTATTGGAGTTATGCCCATAACCTTTAGATCTGATATAACTTGTTTTATACCTGTTTTAATCCTATCTTTTAATACTATAATTCCCACAGCTTTAGTATTAATTGTTAAAAGTAACGGTGTTTCTCCTTTTTCTCCAATGTCTCTAACAATTTTTTCTATTTCTTCTTTATTCATATTATCAATGTGCGGAAGAAGAGCGTCTACAGAACCTTTTAATATTTTAATGTTTTCACCCTTTGTAGCATATTCTCTTAGGATTTCCATGAATTTCATACAAATCTTTTCGTCTTTAATATAATTCATTATTTTTGATGGATTTGAAATTTCAATGCCAGAATACCTATTTTTTATGTTGAATTCTATAGGTTTGGACATTAAAGTTATATCAATTATTTTGTCTGGAATTTCAATCTTCATGCTTTCTACTAAATCTATAATTGATTTTCCTTCTCTAGTATTATCATTAAAAGAAGATAAATACGATGTAATAGCAACACATCTAACATCAAAATTGTCTAAAGGTATAAATTCTATAGCAGCTCTGTTTCCTTCTGTTATAGTTCCAGTTTTATCAAGTAATATTATGTCAGCATCGCTTGCTGCTTCTATTGCCTTTCCTGATTTTGCTATTATATTATCTCTTGTAAGTCTGGATATACCAGCTATACCGATAGCAGGTAATAAGCCCCCAATTGTTGTAGGCATTAGAGCAACTAGCAATGCAATTATTAATGCGATATTAACGTAGGTATAGCCTAAAGATTTTAATATATAATAAAGAGTTCCTGCAACTATTAAGAATATTAATGATAAACCTGATAGCAATATATTTAAAGATATCTCGCTTTGTGACTTAGGCCTTTTTGCTTGCGAAACCAATGAAATCATTTTATCTACAAAACTCCTACCTCTTTCAGACGTTATCTCTACTTTTATTTCTCCTTCAATAACTTTAGTTCCTCCTATAACATGATCTCCTTTGTTTTTATAAACAGGTTCAGATTCTCCAGTTATCATAGATTCATCCATATATGCAGATCCATCTATTATAAATCCATCTGTTGGTACGATTTCACCTTTTTTGATTAAAACTCTGTCACCTTGCCTTAGAGAATTGGATTTAACTTCAGTGTAATGATCATTTGTGATTTTATGTGCAATAATTTCTTTTTCGAATATCTTTAAGGAATCGACCCTTGCCTTTGCCTCATACTCTGAAAAAGCTTCAGAAAATGTAGAAAACCACACAGCAAAAAATAACGTTAGGGAAACTGCTAAATAAAAGTTGATTTCATATTTTGGAATTTGACCTGGTATTATTAACATTATAGCTGTAATGAAAAAACCAAATATAACAACAAACATCACAGGGTTGTTCTTAGCAAGATAAATTGGACTCAGCTTATAGATTGAATCTAAGAAAATTTTTCTAAAATTATATTTTTCGTGGAATCTAATAGACTCTGTCATTTACATCACCACGAAAGAGGTCCTACTATTACAAATGGAATAAATGTTAAAACTGCTAAAAGGAATATCATAAAATCTAAAAGCAATAAGAAAAGTATACCTTGCGTGGGTAAGGGCTCTAAACCAGCTTTTCTGTCCTTAAGGGAAAAAGATTGAGATATAGCTAGCATTAAGCCTATCGGTAAGAAACGGCCAATAAACATGACTAATGCAGTAGATATATTAAAGAAAAAGGTATTACCTAGACTACCTAAATAAGAGGAACCATTATTAGCAGCAGCAGAAGTAAACTCATATAATACTTCTGTATATGTGTATGAATTAATATTGCCTAAAATATGTATTGCATACCCAGCAGATAAAGCAATAGCAGTTGGCAATAATATTATTAATGGATGTGTCAAAAAAACTAAAACCGATAACTTGATTTCTTTCGGGGATATTTTCATTCCAATAAATTCAGGCATTTTTCCTACCATAAGCCCCAATATAAATAAAGTCAATAATACATAAACAATTAGGTACATGAATCCGGTTCCAATAGAACCTGGTATTGATTGTATGAACATGGAGAAAAGAAATGCTATAATAGCGCTTGAGGACATGGAAAATAATGATGCATCAATTGCACCTGTATTAGTTAGTAATGATATACTGTTAAATAAAATACCAGAATAGTTTCCAAATCGATAACTTATATAACCAATAGGCTTGAGTATTTCAGATAATACAATTATTATTATCATGCTAACTAATATGGATCCTAGGAGTGTAAGACCCCTTTTTTTACCTAAAAGATTTCCAAAAGCTAATGGAATAGCCAATGGAAATACTAGCATTAAAAACATTTCGAAGAAGTTGGATAAGTTTGATGGATCTTCAAATGGATTTATTGAATTAGAGCCATAAAAGCCTCCTCCATTATTTCCCAAAAGTTTTATACTTTCCAAAGATGCAACAGGGCCAATATAAACGATCTGATGAGTTATAGAACTAATATTATAAAATGGTGAAAAAGTTTGAGGAACTCCAAGAATAACTAATATAATAGAGGATATTATAGATATCGGTAAAATTAAAAAAATTAATGATCTCATAAAGTCAACGTAGAAATTGCCGATGCTATTACTTTTTCTTAAAAAACCTCTAATAAAAGCTAGAGATGAGGCAAGCCCTGATGACGGACCAATAAACATTGTTGTTATTATAACTAGCATTTGGGAAGTTAGTGATAAACTTAATACCCCAATATAATGTTGGAGATTTGTGTTTGTAACGAATGATATTGCTGTATTAAATGCTAAATCAAAGCTTAGACCAGGATATTTGGGCCCAATAAATGACAATTTATTTTGGAACATCAAAAAAATTGTATCAAAAATAATAAATATAGAATTTAAAATTATTAATGAAAGAAAATATTGTTTATAATTCATTGAAATATTTCTATCTATACCCAATATTTTGAATAAAGCACTTTCAATTTTATTTAAATATTTATTTGGTAATTCTTTTTCGTACTTTATAAATAAAGAAATAGGCTTACTTATAATATATGAAACCATTATTGAGAGAGCCATAATTACAACTGTCTGTAAAATAAAATTAATCATAAAACCACCTAAGCTTGAGTGATTGACTTTTTGGAGCTATTTTTTGCTCTTGTTTTGATATGGTCATTCATTTTATCTCAGAAAAGAATAGATACTAAAAGGGTATTAAAAAATTTTAGATAATTTATACTATTATGTCCATTTATATTCTTTAAGACTTTCTTTAATTTTTTCAGCATTTTTTGCTACTTCATTTAGCCTAATTTCATAATAATTATTTCCTTCAGTATCTATTGTAATGATCAAAGGTCCGAATTCTTCTACTCTAAACACCCACATGGCCTCTGGAACTCCGAGCTTGTCTAGCCAATAAACATCTTTAACTTCCTTAATTCTTTCAGCAGCAAGAGCTCCTGCACCTCCTGTAAAAACAGCATAAACTGCATTGAACTTCTTCATAGCCTCAGCAGTTTTTTTGCCCATACCACCTTTTCCTACTACCATTTTAATTCCTGTTTTTTCTATAAACTTATCCTCAACACTCTCCATTCTCATACTTGTTGTAGGTCCTGCAGCAACTATTTGCCATTTATTGTCCTTTTTAATGGCCACAGGTCCACAATGATATAAAACCAATCCCTTTAAATCAATAGGTAATTTCTCACCTTTTTCTAAAATCTCTAAAGCAGTTTCATGCGCTTCGTCTCTGGCAGTTACCATAATGCCAGATATATATACTATATCTCCGATCTTTAATTTTTTCACAACATCATCGGTTAAGGGGGTAGATAGATGATATTCATTTACCATATGCATCACCTCACTATAGTGCATCCTGTTCCATTATATAGTACGTGTTTGCTTGTTAATTCCCAAGAACCGTCGCTATGTATAATTGCTGAAGATCTTCTTGTTGCCCAACAGCTTGTAACTATGCCAATTGCAAAAGATGCTGGATGCCTATATGCATAATCAACCTTAACATCTAATGCAGTTAATTGTCCACCGAATCCATGTGGCCCTAATTCTAGTTTGTTTATTTCATTTAATAAATCTAGTTCCATCTTTGCTAAGTTTGGATCTGAATTCCTTTCTCCTATAGGTCTAAGCAATGATTTTTTCGCCAATGTCATAGCTATATCGCCTCCTGCAGCAATTGATATGCCTATAATCAACGGTGGACATGGTAATGGTCCGAACTTAACTATTGTATCAATTACTCCTCTTTTTAATTTATCAAAGCCTTCTATCGGCTCACTCATTATTAAAGTTGAAGGAAATTCGCTTCCTCCTCCCTTAGTCATAAACCAAACTTTTAAATCGTCTCCTTCTACAAGATCAAAATGCATCCAAGGTATGTATCTTCCTGTATTATCACCGCTGTTCTTTTTATAAAATGGATCGACAGCATTTGGCCTTAAGTAGCCCTCTTTTGTTACTTTCCTTAAAGCTTCTGATGCTGCCTTATAAATCTTAGCCCTTATAGGAAAATCCTCACCCATTTCTATAAAAAAGTAAGGGGTTCCTGTATCTTGACAAATTGGAACCTTTTTGCTACAAGCAATTTCTATATCTTGCAAAATCGCTTCTAACTGTTTCTTAGCTCCTTGATTAGTCTCTCTTTCATACGCTTTTTTTAAACCATCATATACATCTACTGGTATGCTAGTTGAAGCTGTCTTTATCATTTCATAAAATATGCCAGCAAGACCTTCTTCTGTTATGCCCAAAATCCTCACCAATCTTTATTTTTATATTTGAGAATTATATTTTTGAATACAATGTATGTTAATAATTTTTTATTATACTTATTTAAGTTTATTTGTTCTTATTTAAAAAACTATTTATTATTTCTGAAACCTTTATGGCAGAATCTTTTATTTCTAATGGTTGTATTTTTTCATTTTTTAAATTTTCAATTTCATGTAATATATTAATTTTTAAAACATCTTTGCAAGAATATACTCTAAAACCTTTTCTATTCATCATAATTTTAGCATTTTCTATTTGCTCGAAGTGATTATCTATGTAAACAAATATAGTTTTCTTCTTTAGTACATTTGATTCTATTATATTTCCATAACCAGATAAACTAATTATAATTTCAGCATTTCTAATTAAATCTGAAGGGTTTGAATTGAAATACTTATCCGAACCGATTATCTTTACGTTGTACTTTTCCTCTAGTTTTTCCTTCAATTTTTCTGCTATAGCTATGCCGGCATTCGTTCCTCCTATATTGATTAATATATAGTTATCTTTTGAATTAATAGAATTATTAAAATTACTTGTAAACGATGGGCCTAAATTTAGAAATTCATTATCATTATCCCAAATGCTTAAGTTAATTGCTAATGTAAATTTTCTTTTTATTCTATCCCTAAGTCCATTATTTAGCTTCGGTATTATAAATCTTTCAAAATAACTTTTAGTGCTGTAACTCACTTTAGTAAAATCTGTTATAAAGACAGATCTTTCCTTTGGAATATCTATAAACATAAATTCCCAAAACTCGTCAGCAATTATTAAATCATAATCATCAAAATTAACATACGATTTAATAAGATTAGCATTATTTTTTACAGCCTTATATAATTTGTAAGAGTTAAATAGATTAATTTTTACTTTACAGTTTTTTATCATACTGCCAATATAATATCCTAAGTTATTTAAATTATCAGAAATTTCTACATAATTTTCTTTTTTATCTTTGATAAATTTCAAGGCGTTTCCAGATGTAAGCCAATATATTTTGCTTTTGATAAAATTACTTATATGATAATCTCTTGTTATGTGCCCTAATCCAATACTCGAAGATGCGTAGAGTACCTTCATTTTTGACCTCTTTCAACTTTAGATTTAAAGTTTTTAGATATTTGTATTATTTTGTTAATCTAATGTATTAATTGCTGAATACAGATTTATATCTCTTATACCTTAATATTAATACGGTGAGAGAGTGTTAGAAGAAGTTTATAATGTAGTAGCATTTGGGCCTCTCCCTAAAGCATTTTATCAATCCTTGTTTGAACCTTATGCAAACATGCTTAAAAAAAGAGTAAATATAGAAGTATTTTCAGATATTTCGAATCTGAGAAAGATAGAAGATTCATTAAAAAATGCTGACGTTGTTATAGGAGATCATACAATGAAAATTAAAATTGATAAAACTCTTTGTGATATGTTTGGAAATAAGGTAAAATTGCTTCAACAACCATCAACTGGTTTTGATCATATTGACATAGAGGAATGTAAAATGAAGGGAATACCTGTTTCTAATATAGGATCTGCAAATTCTTTATCTGTTGCTGAGTATACAATCGCTGCTGCATTGATTTTGTTAAAGAGACTTTTCTTAGCAACAAATAGTATTAGAGAAGGGAAATGGTTGCAATGGGAGTTAATGGATATAGGTACTTATGATTTATTTGGAAAGACATGGGGAATTATCGGAATGGGTAGGCAAGGCAAAGAATTAGCAAAACGATTAAATGCATTTAATGTTAACATTCTTTACTATGATAAATACAAACTGAATGAAAAAACTGAAAAAGATCTAAACGTGTCTTATAAACATATAAGTCAATTGCTTAGGGACAGCGATATTATTTCAATACATGTACCTTTGACTAATGAAACCAAAAATATGATTTCCCAGAAAGAATTTAGAATTATGAAACCCGGATCGATATTTATTAATCCTGCAAGGGGAGAATTGGTTGACAATAATGCCTTAGCAAACGCTTTGAAAAATGGTATAATAGGAGGAGCTGCCGTAGATGTTTTTCCTCAAGAACCTCCTGATTCAAATGATCCATTAGTATCTTTACTCAGATCAGATCCTAATGTTAATTTAATATTAACGCCTCATATAGCGGGTGCAAATACTGATACTAGAATGAGAATAATAAAAGTTTCTGTGGAAAATGTTATAAGAGTTTTGATGGGGCAAAAGCCAGAAAATGTTGTAAACAGTGATTAAAATGGAAGAAATTAAACTTTCTGAGGCATTAGTTAGAGGTTTAATAAATTCTGGAATTAAAAGAGTTTATGGTATAATAGGTACAACAGTTTTAAATTTTTATGACGCGCTTTATGAATATAAAAACGAAATAAAGCAAATAATAGTAAGGCATGAAGGTGTAGCAATCTCCGCAGCTGATGCAGAATATAGAACAACAAGAAGGCCAGCTGCAGCTGTAGTTCATGCAGGAGGAGGTTTTCTTAATTCATTGACAGGATTGGGAATAGCAATGAAAGATAGATCTAGACTCCTTTTAATTTCGGGAAGTGTAAAGAAAAGACTAAAAGATACAGATTCATGGCTTGAAATTAATCAAGAAGCCATATCAAAAGCTTTAGGATTAAAACATTACTATATCGATGAACCAGAAAAATTTTATGGTATATTTAACGAAGCCATTAATAATTTATTTTATGGGCTTCCTATGCCTGTTGTATTAGAAGTCCCGGAAGATTTATGGAATAAGAAAATTTATATAGAAGAAAATTTTCCAATGCTAACTAAAGGATCACAAGAAATAAATAAAGATGATATTATTAGAGTTAAAGAAGAAATAAAAAAGAGCAAGAGACCTTTAATACTTGTTTCGGGCGAAGTTAATTACAAGGATGCAAGAGAATATGTTTATAAATTATCAGAAATTGTTGATGGATATGTAATAACAACAGGAAATAGCAGAGGTTTATGTGAAGAAGACAATTATAGATGTTTAGGAAGAGTTGGTTATGGAGGAGGATCTTTATTAGCAGACAAAGTATTGAAAGAAACAGATTATTTGTTGGTCTTAGGTAATGAATACAATGATATAACAACTTATGGATATAACCTAACTCCACATAATAGTATAGTCGTCATTTCTTTAGATCCCTCTTCAGAAATAAGACCTTCTTATTATGAGTCAATAAAAGCTGATCCCTTAGAATTTTTAAAAAACCTTGTTAAGGAATTAGAAAATGAGAAATTAAAAAATGAGGATTGGGAAAAAGAAATATCAAATTATAAAAACGATTGGGAAAAAATTATAAACGAAACCTTAAAGAGAAAATATGATAATGAGGTTAATCCAGCTAAGTTTTTCTATGAGTTAAACAAGATTTTACCTAGGAATAGAATCATTATTGGAGGTCAAGGAACACACATATTATATGCGTATGATTATATTAAGGTTTTCGAGTTTGGAGGATTCATAGCAGCCACGAATTTGGGTTCAATGGGATTTGCTTTACCCGCTAGTATAGGCGCAAAAATTGCAAATCCTGATAGAGAAGTTGTTGCAATAGCTGGCGATGGAGAAGCTTTAATGAGCATTCAATCACTTCAAACAATAAAAGATGAAAATTTGAATATAAAAATAATAGTTGTTAACGATAATTCCTATAGAGTTTTATATCTGAAGCAAGTTATAAATAAATCTGGCAGAGTTTATGGCACAGTATTAAATAATCCTGATTTTGTAAAGCTCGCAGAGTCATTTAATATTAAAGGAATTAAAGTTAATAATGATAATGATATTGATAATGCATTAAAAGAAATTAAAAAGGATGAAGCAATTCTTATTGATCTTATTGTCAGTAAAGAAGATTTACCGCCAACTAATACAGACATGGTTTTAAAGATGGATCAGGTATGATAATTTTAAAGTATTTATTATAAAAAACATAGAATACAAAACATATATTAAAAATTATTAATTAAATTTCATTATAGATTGAGTTTTATTTAATTAAATTTCATAAATAAAACATTAAAATTTATGGTAAAACTTTAATAATAATCAAAAGTAATCAATTCTAGGTAAGTTTTTTAAGATTGTTTACAATATTAATTTATTGAGGGCCCGTAGTCCAGTTTGGCAGGATGCGGGGTATGCTATAAAGCACCCGAATCGGGTCCCTGTGGTCGGGGGTTCAAATCCCCCCGGGCCCATAATTTTTATGTTCACAAAATTATTTTAGAAATAAGCTGAGAATCATAGTTCTGATCTAGTTTCCTAATTTAACAATAAATATAATTAAATTTCTATTCATATAGCTCTGTATAAGTATCAAAATGCCCCTCAAAATAAAATATTTATTTAATATCTTTGGCTTATCTTCTTTATTTTTTCATTATAATAATTTATCAAAGAATAGGGCTTAATGGACTATATCTTGGCGAAGATAAATGTGATAATAAAAGCCGTGGCCGGGCTTTGAACCCGGGACCTCTGCCTTA
>NZ_JBMFIW010000007.1:0-60367 GCF_049974385.1 Caldisphaera sp.
CATACCGTAGAGTTTTCCGCTGAATGAGACCAATATGGAAATTAAGTCCTCTATTAACTCTTGTTCTGGTGTTTTGTCCTCCCTATTTAGAACGACTATTTCGCAGTTGTGTGCTTTGCATACTTCCTCAATTATCTCGAAATTGAACCTTACTAGCCTGTCTGGGTAAGCAACAACAACTTTTAATACCTCGTTATTCAGTATCATCCTCAACAACTTGAGGAATCCTTTCCTCTTCATGTTTAACCCAGATCCAACGTCTGTTATTACTTGATCATAGTCCTTAACGTTCTCCTCAAGGTATTTTACTTGGTTTACTAAGTCATCTTTTTGTGTGTTTGATGATACCCTAGCGTATAGTATCACTTTCCTCTTCCTTACTATACCCATCAATTTCTCAACATCTTCTTCCCTAAACCTCCATTTTCCACTCTCTAATATTACTGGTTTGATGTACCCTTTCTTAACATAGCTCTGTAACGTGCGGTATGATATTCCTAAGCGTTGGCATACTTCCTTAGGCCTCAGCATCATTAAGCACCATAATTAAATTCACATACAAAGTATATAAACTTCACGGTTTATCGGAAACTGTTGACGACGGCTTTTATTAAACTTCTAAGGATAGAAACAATTTCTTTCGTTTATATTTAAAATCAAGATTTAAACTTTATTATAACTCTTGAGATTTCAGAGTTCCCGCTTTATTCAATGTAAAAATTTAGATTTCCTTACTCTATAACGTTTTTAATATTTGTTATAATCTTTAAGCTCTGGATAAAAATAAAATTGTGGGGGGCAAAAGGTACGGTGAGCTAAGTGGTAGGAATTGCTGCAGTAGAAAATTGGGTTTACTTGCTGATTAACATAGTTTGGGTATTAATATTTGTATTATATCTATTTGGTTTCGGAAATTACCTACAAGTCTATTGGTGGAAGGCAGATATAAAAAACAAATTAGCAGTTTTAAATGATATGGCTAATAGTGCAAGAAATAAAACATTAGAGTTTATGAACAAAAATAAAGCTAAAGATGCTTCCAAAACATTAGATAGGCTTATTGACTTTTTTGCTATAGATCCAGTTAATATTGAGCCCACAGATATAATAAACAGATTAAGGCATATAATAAATCTCAGAGATACCAAATTCAAACAAACCTTTGAAATTTCAATGCCTGAAGCAAATGATGTAGCTAGAAGTATTGCTTCCACGGCTGCAGAGATCTCTTCTGCTCTATTTTTAATATATAAATATGTTCAGCATATATTGTTGAGCAGCGACAAAACTAAAAATTGGTATATGATAATGTATTTATCATTGATGATGCCTCAAATCATGCAAATTGCCAATATATATAGGAAAGCATTAGACGATTTTCTTGAGGGGGTTCCTGTAGGTGATGGTGCAGGTCCTATTGTTGCACTTAAATTAAGTAATTATAAGAAAGAATGGAGAGAAATAGATGAAGACACAGTTATGGCAGAAAGTGAATATAATGGAAGGAAAATATTGCTTGTTAAAGCAAAAGGTCCAGGATCTACAGTGGGAAGACCTGGAGAGGCTACAGCTAAAGTAATTAAGGAATCCCTTGCTAAAGGAGAAAAAGTTTCTTTATTAATAACTGTGGATGCTGCATTAAAATTTGAAGGAGAAGAAACAGGTACTATAGCAGAAGGAGTAGGAGCAGCAATTGGGGACCCAGGTCCTGAAAAAATAATGTTTGAAAGAATAGCAGCTGAATACAATATACCATTAAGAGCGGTTATAGTTAAAATGGGTATGGATGAAGCAATAATGGCTATGGATAAGAAAATATTGGATGGAACGGACAAAGCGGTTGAAAGAGTAAAGCAAATTATAGAAGAAGAATCAAGACCAGGAGATACAGTAGTTATAGCTGGAATTGGTAATACGGCAGGTGTAGGTCAATGAGCGGCATTTTTAATACTAGTTTTTATTATCAAGCCATATTATTGTTAGTTGCGCTTATAATAGTTATTCTATTAACATTTAGGCAGGCTAACGAATTAAGAAAAATGGCTGAAATGCAAAAAAGACCAAAGTTTGTTACAGTAGAAGATTGTAACGGAATGATAACAACTAGGGATTTCAGGCAAGGGGATTTTGTAGGATTAATTGAAGGACCTTGCGATAACAATGGCAACATAAGAAAAATAGTTGGTATTTATGCAATTAAAGAAGAAAAGCAGAAAAAGGGTTCCAGATTTCTGTAATTAGTTTTTATTAGAAGGGTTTAAAATTATTACTTAAGCCTTTCAATCATGAATGCTATTGTTTCAATAACGTTGTAACAATAACTTTATTATCAAGGATTAGGAAAGTGTGCTCAAATTGTGCCACTAAACCTTTCCCCGCTTCAATAAGTATTGGGTAATTGACTAAGGCTTTTTGCCTTACTAATTCATTTAATAAAGTTTCAACTTTTGAAGCTTCAAATTCAGATGTAAGCCATCTAGCTGCAAATGGAAGCGTGTTGTATTTTTCTTGTATATAATTTAATAATTGTTGAGCATCTTCAGATATAGATTTTGGCTTCCTTCCGGTTAATGAATAAATATATGCCTTAGGTCCATCGACTACAAATCCCTTTCCAAAAGTACCAAAAGGTTCTATAGCTACTTGAGTCCCTGGCCTTAATCTTTTATAAAATGTGCTTCTGTCTGCATAATTAGGTATGCTTTCTCCAGCATGTAAATTATACCGTGAAATTGTATGACCTGTTAAATTTTTTATAGGTTTAAATCCATTAGTTCTAATTGTAGACTCTATTGCTCTCCCTATTTCATATATAGTTATATTAGGCTCCATTATAGAAACTACATTTTCTAATGCCTTATTAACTGTTAATGCAAGTTCTTTAAATTGCGATCCCAAAACAACAGTAGTTGCAGTATCAGATAGATATCCATCAATACTAGCTCCTACATCTACTTTTATTACTCCAATATCTGGAATCTTCATATCATCATTTATCCCTGGCGTATAATGAGCAGCTATTTCATTGATTGACAAATTACATGGAAAAGCAAGCTTTGCACCTTTCTTCATAATAGAGTTTTCAACTTCGTCACATATTTCTCTTGAGCTCGCACCAGGTTTTATCAATGAAGCCCCTAATTCTCTTGCTTCAGCCCCTATTGCACCAGCCTTAATTAATTTTTCTATTTCTTCATTACTAAACATTATCTCCCCCAAGTGCCAATAATAGGTTAAACCTAATATTCTCGCATATTATACAGAATAACAGGTGAGTAGATTTGGGTAGCTTAGTCTATTATGGTCACTCTGCTTTTGAGATAAATTCAGGAGGAAAGAAAATATTGATAGACCCATGGATATCCAATCCAGCTTCAAATACAAAAATCGAAAATATAAAAAATGTTGATGTAATAGTCTTAACCCACGGTCATGATGATCATATTGGTGATACTATAGAAATCATGAAAAATAATCCTAAATCAAAAGTAGTTGCGATATTTGAACTTGCGAATTATATTGCTAGCAAAATAAATGATGAAAATAGGGTAATAGGAGGAAATATGGGAGGTCCTATGATTGTAGATAATATAAAAGTTGCTTTAGTTCCAGCAAATCATAGCAGTGAAGGTTTTGGATCTCCAACAGGTGCAGTAATTATTACTAATGAAGGTACTATATATCATGCAGGAGATACGGGAATAATGTCCGAGATGGAGCTTATTGGAGAGATTTACAAACCTGATATAGCATTGCTTCCCATAGGAGGCCATTTCACTATGGACCATAACGAAGCGGCAAAAGCTGTAGAAATGATAAGACCAAAAGTTGCTATACCTATGCATTATGGGACTTTTCCAGTATTATATGGAGATCCTAATGAATTTAAGAGAATAGTTATTTCTAAGGGAGTAAATACAAATGTAGTTATATTGAAACCTGGAGAAAAGTTTGAGTTCAAGTTTTAAACAACCTGCATAATTTTAAAACCTTTCATTTCTTTTTAAATTGTGCAAAATGACTAGGTGCAAAAAATGACTAGAATTGCAGTAATCGATGATGATAGCTGTAAGCCAAAGAAATGTAACTATGAATGCATTAGTGTCTGTCCAATAAACAAAAGCAAAAAAGGAGTTGCAATAGAGGCTGACACATCTTCCAGAGGAAAGCCAGTAATATATGAAGATGTATGCATTGGCTGTGGGTTATGCATTAAAGTCTGTCCATTTGAAGCTATATCTATAGTTAATTTGCCAGAAGAGCTAGAAGAAGAGTCCGTTCATAGATACGGTGTTAATGGATTTAAATTGCATGGTTTACCTATACCTAAAGCTGGACAAGTTGTCGGCATACTAGGAAAAAATGGTACAGGTAAAACAACTGCAATAAAAATACTTGCTGGAGAGTTAAAACCTAATCTTGGTATGCTTGATAAAGAGGTTAGCTACGATGAAATAATAAGAAGGTTTAGAGGAAGTGAGCTCCAAACATATTTTCAAAAAATTGCTAATAAAAAAATCAAAGCTGCCCATAAAATACAGTATATAGATTTAGTTCCTAGACACATAAAGGGTGATGTAAAAACTTTATTACAGAAGGCTGATGAAAGAGGTGTAGCTTTAGAATTAGGAAAACAACTAGGTTTGGATAAAATATTTGATAGAGATGTTAGAAATCTAAGTGGAGGAGAGCTTCAAAAGCTTTTAATAGCAGCTACTTTAAGCAAGGATGCAGACATCTACATATTTGACGAACCTAGCAGCTATCTTGACGTAAAAGAAAGGATAAATATATCTAAACTAATAATGAATGAAGCCAAGAGAAACAAATATTTTATGATAGTAGAGCACGATCTTGCTGTTTTAGACTATCTGAGTGATTATATACATGTTATATATGGAGATCCAGGTGTTTACGGAATAGTATCAAAGCCTTATGGAGTTAGAGTAGGAATAAACAACTATCTAGATGGTTATTTGCCATCAGAAAATATGAGGATAAGGAAAGATCCAATACAGTTCAGAAAGCTTGCATCTGAATCAATAACAAACACTAATAGTAAAACTTACAAATATTTAGAATGGGATAATGTAAATATTGTTAGAGGCTCTTTCAAGCTTGATGTTGAAGCAGGATATGTAACAAATGGAGAAGTAGTAGGAGTAGTTGGACCTAATGCTATAGGAAAAACAACTTTTATAAAGTTCTTAGCGGGAGAATTAAAACCTGAAAACGGAAATATTATAGCTTATAGAGAATTAAAAATAAGCTATAAGCCACAATACATAGGCCCAGAAATGTTTCCAGAAGGTTTAAGAGTTGAAGATGTTTTGAAGTTAGCTAACCCTGAGGCCATAATCCCAAATTCTTGGCTTTATTTAGAATTAATACAAAAGTTAAATCTAAATAGAATGTTTGATAGAGAAGCAAGATCATTGAGCGGTGGTGAAATGCAGAAGCTAGCAATTGCAGCGACTTTAAGTTCAAACGCAGATCTATATTTGCTAGACGAGCCTTCAGCCCACTTAGATGTAGAAGAAAGGCTCGCAATAGGAAAAATAATAAGAAGATTAACGGAAATTAGGAAAGTTACAGCATTTGTTGCAGAGCATGATATAATAATCCTAGATTTTATAAGCGATAGAATTATTGTATTTAATGGAGAGCCTGGCATGCATGGACATGCTAATACACCTAAGGAAACAAAGAAAGCAATGAACGAGCTTTTATCTGAACTGAAGATAACTATTAGAAGAGACGCTGAAAGTGGAAGACCCAGAATAAATAAGGAAGGCTCATACTTAGATAGACTGCAAAAAACAAAAGAAGAATATTATGCTACGTAATCTCACGCAATTATAATAAATCACTTATTATATCTTATTCTTTATATTGCAGTTTATCTTTACACCCATATTTTAAGCATATTCTACTTATCAATTTTAATATCCTAGTAGCCTCTCCTTTTTCCGTCTTAGATACAGCTTTTCTAAGAGCTATTAGTATATCTTCTAGTTCGTTTTGCTCAAATGAATCACCAACTAAGGCTCTAGCATAAGCCTCTATCAAATTTACAGTCTTCTTGTCAGCAAGCTCTACTTCTGAAGGCCTATTTTTTATCAAGTAAAGCTCATAAAGCATAATTGCACCGGCATTTGATACATTTAACGCTGTATATTTATGAGAAGATGGTATGGTGCATAATAAATCACATTTTTTTAATTCATCCCTAGTTAAACCTACACTCTCTCTACCTAATACTAAGGCTACCCTATTACTTACTTTTTCTGCAAGCTCTGAAGCTTTCTTAGGAGTGATTGGTATCCTAAGAACATCCTTGGCTGAACTTTCGTCAGATGTGCATATAGACAAATCAACTCCTTCTAATGCTTTCTCAATGCTATCAACTATTATTAAATTGTATATTTCATTAGATGCTTTTACTGCCCATTTAGATGCCTCATAAGCACTTGCTGTTGGTGACACTAAATAAATTTCGTCAACATCAAAGTTCTCCGCTAACCTTAACAAGTATCCTAAATTTACTGAGCCTTCTATTCCAACTATTACTAGCCTTAGCAATTTCATTTTAGCTCCTATAATTGTTATTATGGTCTTGGTTTATTTTTCTATTACAAATAGTTACTGTCTTTTAGCCAAAAAACAATAAGTTCTCTTTTCTATTTTATATTAAAAAGACTTTATCAAAAATAAAATATATTATTAATTTTAAATTGATTTAATTGATTCGAGACCATTTTTAAACAACTTTCATGGTTTATATTGAATTAAAAAACCTATAAAATATAAAATAAAAACTTATAATCTTGTCTAACTATAATTAATTGGTGACTTCTTTGAATAATGAAAACCATGCTGCATTGCTAGCAATGAAAGAGATAGCCAACTTTGTTATAAAAGCAGCTGAAGTAATTGATGTAAAAGAAATTGATAACCTTGTGAACATGCTTATTGAGGCATATAATAAGAAATCCAAAGTACTTGTTATGGGTGCTGGAAGAAGCGGCTTAGTTGGCAAGGCTTTTGCTATGAGATTACTTCATATGGGCTTTAACTCATATGTTTTAGGGGAAACTATAGTACCAAGTATTACAAAAGGAGATCTTGCTATAGCAATTTCTGGTTCAGGAAGAACACAATTAATTGTTGATGCTGCTGATGCCGCAAAGAAAGTAGGGTCAAAAGTTATTGCGTTAACAACTTATCCTGATTCCCCTCTTGGTAGCATTGCTGACATGGTAGTAAAAATACCGGGAAGATCAAAAATAAGCAAAATGGATGACTATTTTGCAAGGCAAATATTGGGATTACATGAACCTCTAGCTCCTTTAGGAACTCTGTTTGAAGACACGACGATGATATTTTTAGATGGAATTGTTTATAGCTTAATGACTAAACTCAACATCAGCGAAGATGAGATGCGCAGTAGACATGCAAACATTGAATTTTAGTATTTTTTAAAAAAAATATTTATTTTTTATTAATTAAGGAAAAAATTAATATCCTCACTGGATTCAAATTAATTGAAAGACATATAGGTGCTTAAATTGAGTAGCGAAAGAAGAAGAATGGAATTACCAAAGAAGAAAGAAGATTTGGATAAAATAGTTGAAGAAGTTGAGGAAGAACACGAACATGAGCACGTCCATGAACATCATCATGAACATGAAAATGTCGAGGACATAGTATCGGTTTTAGAGCTATTGGTTGATTCTCTATCGGCAAATGTTAAAAATATGGATACTACAGTAAAAGCTCAAGGTAATGAAATTATAAACATATATAAGATTCTAGCGTATGTTGTTGAAGCATGTACAAGCAATGACACAAACTCAAAAAATGAAGCTCTTAAAAAAGCTATAGAACTTTTAAAATAACATAATTTTTATTATTGTTTAAAAAAATTTTGATTGCGTCAAATAGTTTTATCAATAACTATAAATTCTCTCTTTCCAATTCTTGTTAGTCCATATATTAAGCCAAAACCCTCAAGCAAACCAAATATTGGCAAAGTTATTATATACCTAAATTTCCCGGATTTCTTTACTCCATAAATGTAGACAAGCCAGTAAACTAGGCTGCTTGGTATTAAAATTAATGCAACAACATAATAATTCACAAAAGGCAATAATATCCATAAACCTATTAATCCTAAAGTTCTAGAAAAGGTTTTAACAGCTATTATTATTCTCATTGTTATCGGAGCGTATCTAGAATCTTCTGTCATACCTGAATACCATCTTGCCCTCTGTTTTATTAAATCCTTTATTGAATTCGGGCTCAAAATGCTGACCTTTGTATTACTTTGCCATGTCTTCCCATTATTTTTAACAACATCTATAGAGAAAAGAAAATCTTCAACTTTACTTGGTTTATTAAAAGCATTTACTTCAAGTAAAAAAGAGCCTTTAACTCCCAAAAGCTCACCATGTAAACCAACATAAGGCTTTTTAATAAGTCCCGTGAAAAACCTAAAAAATGATATGTCATCAAGATACCTTGCAAAGTCCATAATATAGGCCATGTAGGATTTTCCTTTTCTAGGCAATAATACTGGATTAAACGCAACGTATCCATTCTTCTCATAATATGGTATTTCATATAGAAAAGTATTGTTCAATATTAAATTATCATCGTCAAGAAATACATACCAAAAATCTGGTTTAACAAAATTTTCAACAAAATATCTTAGGGCACGACCTTTACCGAATAAATCATGCCTAAATGATTTAGGAACAATAACAAGGTTTATATCTTTATTTTTAGAAAGGTCCTCTTGTAGCTCTGCCCCTTCATCTATAACCAAATACATAGGAATCTTTAATTTTTTATGATATGATATATTTTTATATAAAACATTTTTTACTTTCTTGCTTGCTATACTAACAATAACTAAAGCAACATTGTAGGCTCTTTCTTTTTCCTTTTTTGAACTATATAGCGTTAACGTAATTATTAAAACTATTGCATATGCTGAAATAGCAGTCCAGTCAGCTGCTACAGCATATTTTAAATAAGGCGAAGCTGAAAAGGCGTTATTTGTTGCAACTTCAGTATCCTTGATTACTTGAATAACGTTTTCTATAGTCAAACTTTACACCTTATAAAAATTTATATTTTTCAATAAAAAAGCTTTCTTCCTGGTATCTAATATAAAAATTATTGATTTTCGTATTGTTAACTCCCCGGTTAACAATAAATAACTTATGGTTTTGATTTAACAACACTTATTTTTCCTGGAAATTCTCTTGTACCTATAACTATAGTCTTCTCATCAGATAGTCCTGAAATATTTATGTAACCTCCATTATATAATAAATAACCAGCATTAAATTCAAATGATATTATATACCTCCCGTTACTATCTTTTACGCATGGAGGATATAAAAGCCCACCAATTTGTCCTTTTGGTATATAAACATTTAAGTTTTCTATTTTATCTGGTATTGTTATATTGTTGTAGTCTTTAATTGGATCACAGTGATATGCTATTTCATTAGGAACTCCGGTCCAGCTATATGCCATACCCTTATAAGAACCTCTCCTCCAAGAAGTACATGGGCCTTCAATTATTACTCCTCCAAATTCGTTTTTACATTCTATAATATTTGTATTATTAATGAATTCATTGTAAATTAACTCGACATTTTTTTCTCCATAAATTACCAAATCCATATCAGATTCCTCATACTGCATACCTAATGAATATGAGCCCGTAATGCCTATCTGTGTTATATCAAGATCTTTAATTAATTCAAATAGGGGTAAGCTTTCTACATATCTATAGGAATTAATAAAGTTCTCTATAAAAGAGTCTTTAGGATTATTATAAATCATTATATCTTCTTGTCTAACATATGGCATCATTATTTTATACACCGGATCATATATCATTTTAATTTTTGAGTTTTTTATAGCATTGCTTATGCCATAAGGGCCATATTCTGAAAGTATTCTACAAAAACTTATTTTTTTCCTTTTCCATTTACTATTTTCACAATTAATATATTTAGGTATAACTGGTATTAGCCCATCAGGCGACTTTATTCCAATTTCTACAGCAACCAATAAATCTTTCGTTATTATAGTAGAGTCATGCCCATATCTTGATTGGATCAATTCTTCCACCTAAATCAGGAACAATAATGAATTTATTTCTTTTTAGATCCAATTGAATGACTCCTTCTATAATATATTTACCTAAAGGTAATTCAGAATACCTGGTATGCCATGTCATAATTTCAATTTTACCGTAGTTTTCGCTATATGCTAAATAAATGCTTGGTACCAAATAGTTTTCGCTATTATCATATATCTCTATTTCTCCTTTAAAAATATTCAAAGTCTTATAATTACTTACACACTCCTTATTATAAATCTGCCTTAATATCCTAATCGTGTAAGGTATATTCATATAGCATGAATCCAAAACTCTTAATTCTGATAGAATTTTATAGCTATTATAAGACATTGTATCAGATACCTTATTATATCTATTAATACAATTAGATATAAATCCGCTATTCCTTAATTCTATTAGCTTTTCATAAATTTCCCTATTATTACCATAAAGAAGCAAATCAACATCGCTATGCTTTACTTGAAACCCAAATGCATAACTACCAATTAATCCTACATATTCTGGATTAAGATATTTTATAAGATCGTTAATCTTTTCAGGCAAAGAATTTTTTCTGCTAAAATACATCTCCTTTGGATCATAGTAATTCAAAATGTCATCTTTTCTTACAACAGGTACATCTCTACCAACGCAATCAAGATATCTATAGTATTCTTTTGGTATATAATTGCTAAATTCATCGGATTTAATTCTATTACCTGATATCCTATATGGTATTGATATAAAACCTTCTTTTGGATGCTCATAACCTTTAACTATCCATATTATTTCTTTGCCATTCTTATTAGTTAGCAAATGCCAACCTTCGAACATTATTACATTCCCTTTATTTTTACAGTGTTACCTAACTCTCATCCATTATAGACTATTGTAACCTTAAAGAATATAGCTTCATTATTCATACTTTATAAACGTTTTTAAAATGTTAAGCTATTTTAATTATTTTCCTTGAAAAATGATTTATAAATATTAGAATACTTGTTTATTAAGTCCTCCCTAAAAGCCCAACGCCTGTTAACAAAATCAAAATAATCATAATCTAATGAAACAGTTATTGCTGTATCTTCGCTGCCCAATTCTAAAATCTTATCTCCATGAGGATTAAAAACTACGCTTTCGCCAGCCGTTATTCTTTGATCTGGATACACTGTATTAGTATTATTTACTCCAATAGAATATACCACGTTTTCTGCAGCTCTTGTCCGAAGGACTGAATGCCAAAGTACCACGCTTTCACCAGAAATACTAGCTGGATTATATATTATGTCTGCCATATTTATTGCATGTAACCTAGATATCTCAGGATAAAATATATCAACACATGCTATGCAACCTATTTTCCAATCATATACTTTTATAGGCTCTATATATTTTCCCCTAGCTAATATTTCTCTTTCTCCAACTGCTTTAGATGGATTTATCTTCTCACATATCCTTACCGGTTTTCTATTAATATATGATATTCCAACGCTTTTAATTGAATCGTTTT
The DNA here is from genome assembly GCF_049974385.1 of Caldisphaera sp. Classification (NCBI taxonomy): domain Archaea; kingdom Thermoproteati; phylum Thermoproteota; class Thermoprotei; order Acidilobales; family Acidilobaceae; genus Caldisphaera; species Caldisphaera sp. The sequence continues at coordinate 11,652 of NZ_JBMFIW010000007.1, forward strand.
CATTAACATATTGAATTCCCCCAAGTATATTTGAATCTAGGATATTTCCTATTTTTTCTATATAATAGATATAATCATCTAAATTAATGGCTTTACTGGATAGCCAATTCTCACTAAAAATAATCAAGTCTGATTTTTCATTCTTAGCTAAGGAAATTGCAGTCCACATATTTTCTTCTGCCAAAGGTCTTCTTCTAAACTGAACTAACGTTATTTTCATTTTTTCCAATAAGCCCACCCATAATCATATCAATTGCTTCCACTAATGTAATTGCTGCTGCAGGTGTTAATATTACAGAATAAAAGCTATAAAGAGTGTGATTCCCAGCTAAATAAACAATCCAAAATCCTAAGAATATAGAAATATAAAATACTACGCCTGCCCTATAACAATAATTCCTTTTATAAAGGATGCAACTAATAAAAATGCTTATAGCAGAAACCATAGCAGGGACTTCAATAATAGGAGTTGTATCTGCCTCTAATAAAGGAGAGTATGATAAAACAAAAGGATTAACATTAAATAGCCATCCGCTCGGTGTGCTAGTTGGAGGTCCTGGAGGTCTACTTTGCAAATCCCATTTATAACCACCAACAGTTTGCTGAATTATATTTAGTACTCCGAAATGGTAAAACAAAGGTATATAAAAAATTAAAATAACAACTATAACAATCAATATTATTTCTACAATCTTCTTTATTGCTAAAAATTTCTTGCCATAAAGGGAAAATGATAAAATTATAAGAGCTAATACTCCGAATAGACCTGTTTCTTTTGATGCGGAAGCTAATCCTACAAATACTGCAGATAATAAAAGGTTTTTCCTAAATGCAAACACTATTGCTATTGTTAAAAAGAAAGCAGCATATATATCTAATAAGGCAACTGATCCCATTACAATCAATATCTTATCAGATGAAGCAATAAGAGACGCTAATACACTCAAGAAAATCCATTTAATATCATTACCAATAGATAAACCTAGGTAAAGTATTAAAGGGATTAGGGAAGCTAATATCACACTTGGTATTCTCCAATTTATTGGCTTATCCCCTAATATAACCATAGATAAAGCAATTATGTATTTAGCTAAAGGTGGATGTTCAAAGTTGTAATAATTGGACTGAGTTTCACCGCTATATGGATATAACTGGCCTTTATAACCAAACACGTTGACTAAAATTCTTCTTGCACTATCAACATAGTATATTTCATCACTTATGTAGGAATTGTTGTAACTGCCGCCACTTGTTGTTAAAGCTATATGATATGCTGAAGAGCCTACCATATATGAGAAACCTAAAACTATGATTAAACCTATTATGAATGATATTTTCTTTATCGTATTTTCATTTAAATTCAACCTAAACCCTATTAGTTTTAGTTCTCTTAAAATTTTAATCTTAATTCTGATAAAAGCAATGAATTAAAAAACAATTTTACTAAAAAGTTTTTCATAAAGCATTTTAAGTGAATAAATATTAATCCGTTAAGAAATATCTTATCCTGTTGAAAGGTGAAATATAATTGATAAACGATGTAATTATATCAGTAACGCCCGAAGTAGCTCTAGATGAAATATATTCTTATGCAGGTGGATTGGGCATATTAGAAGGGGACAAGTTTTATGCCGCCGCATCAAGAAATTTAAAATACTATGTCCTTACCATCTTATATAAAAAAGGCTATGTTGACTATAGCTTTGATGAAAATGATAATCCTATACCTATGCCCCAATCACAACCATTCCCTCTAGAATCCATATTAAAGCCTGAAGCTGAGTTCCAAATAACAATAAAATCAAAAAATGTATTTGTTAGACCATGGATTTATGAGAGAGGAATAAGCAAAGTGGTATTTTTTGAATCTATGTGCCCAGAATTTTTCAGGGGCTTTTGCGATAGGTTGTATATAGAAAATAGCTATGAAGAGAAAATCTATAAATACATATTTTTAGCAAAGTCAGTCGCATATTATATAAAAAATGTGATAGGAATTGAAAGAGTGAAAAATATAGATCTTCAAGAAGCATATACAGCTTTAGTAACTCTCGCTTTACCTGATTTCAAAAATTATAGGTTTACAACGCACACGCCAGGCCCTTGGGGGCACCCTGTTTATCCATCTCCAATATTATCCGAGGAATTTGGATATAAATCTAATGATGAATTTATAACGCTTACAAAAATTGGTTTAGAAAATTCTGTCTTATCTTATACAGTTTCAGCAAAACATGAAGAAATAACAAAAAAAGTTTTTGATGAATATAAAAATAAGATAACACATGTAACAAATGGAGTTAACATTAATAGATGGGTTAGTGATCATATTAAAAACTTACTTAATTCAAAAGAAATTGAAAAGATAGAAAAAGAAGATATTTGGGAAGCACATATAAAATCTAAAACAGAATTAGGATTCTTGCTAAAAAACTATAAGCCTGATATTAAAATATATGATAAACCAGTAGTAATTTGGCTGAGGAGACTTACATCATATAAAAGACCATATTTTATAACAAAATTTATTGAAGAAAGCAGCTTAAGCAAGGAAGCAATATTTGTTATAGGTGGAAAAGCGCATCCCAACGATAAAGAAGGAATGAACTATTTAAAAGAATTCAGAAAACTATCTAAGAAATATAGCAATGTAATTCATGTACACAACTATGATGCTTTAAATGCAAAAACTTTCATATCAGGCAGTGACATACAAACTTTTACACCATTTTCTGGATGGGAAGCTTGCGGAACTTCATATATGAAATCACTAGCAAACGGAGTTCCCGTTGTTGGTGCAAAAGATGGAGGGGCTCTTGAAGTAATAAAACATGGAGAGAATGGATGGCTATTTGGTCAAGATATCAGAGATTTAATAAACTTCTATACAGATCCAACAGCAAAAGAAATAGATGAAAAAGATTTTGAAGAATTTTCAAATTATTTAGAAAATGCCATAAAAATTTATGGAAAAGAAGAATACAAGCAAATGGAGCTAAATGCTTTAAAAACATATAAGCTCGTTGATATAAATAATGTTTTAAATAAATTATATTTAGAATAAATTTTGTAGAGCTTTTCTATTTATTTTATATTTTTTTAACCAAGTTCATATATATCCTTAGCAAAAATGAAAACAATACCTTTTTCTTTAAGAGAGGTATAAAGAAATACAAAATTAAAAATGAACGATAGAACTATAACTTTAATTCCTTTATTCTATTAGCAAGCCTTATTGCGGCATCAAAGAAGCTAGGACCATAATGTGCTAAGCTATCATATTCCATTATTACTATGTTTTTATTTTTAACCGCATTTATTTCTTTAATATTTCTTTTTTCTAAGTTTTGTATAAATTTATCGACTGTGGCATTTTCACCTAACTTTTGTTCATAAATTATTACATCTGGATTGTATTTTATTATAGAATTTGGATCTGGATTTATTACGTATGGAACTCTTTCATTTTCAAATACGTGTGACATACCCATAAATTTAAATGCATCCCCAATATAACTATGAGAACCTACACTAACAGGGCCTCCTAAATCAATTTCATAATAAATCCTAACACCCTTAAGTATATTCTTTATTTCTATTAATTTTTCAGTAAGCTTATATGCTAGTTCTCTTGCGTTATCAATCTCGTTTACGACTATTCCTGTAATCATAATATTATCAAGGATCCCATAAATATTTACCGGCAAAGGTATTGGATAAACTTTATAGCCCTTAGACTCAAGTTCTTCAATCCTTTCCCTTTGTGCCCCAGTAGTTACCAATAAAAGTTCTGGATTTAATTTCTCTAATAAATTGTAATTAACGTTTAAATATGCACCTACTCTAGGTTTTTTACTTACTTCAGGAGGTTTATTACAGAAAAAACTTACTCCAACAACCCTATCGCCAGCTCCTATCAAATATAAAGTTTCTGTGATAGCTGGAGAGAGGCTAATTACCCTTTGAGGCTTATCAGATATTTCAACTTCTTTGCTTAATATTTCTGAATACAACTTAACCATTAAGTTAAATCCCCCCGCTTTATTTTGATTTTAGAACCTTATTTAATTTTCTTAATGAAATATACTGTATCCCTCTTATGATGCACATATATATTAAGTTCATAAATAATTATAAAACTTTCGTAATACGATTCAAATATGGGGAGAGTAATGGGTAATTTATACGATAAAAAGTCACTAAATGAGATTAAAAACTCTTTAGAGAAATGGGAAAAAGAAACTCTCCAAAATTGGATAAAACAAGTACCAGAGCGTGAAAAGGAGTTTACTAATCTAAGTAACATACCAATAAAAATTTTGTACACGCCTGCAGATTTGGAGGACTTTGATTATAATTCTAAGTTAGGATTTCCGGGAAGTTATCCATTTACAAGAGGAATACATGCAACTATGTATAGAGCGAGACTTTGGACAATGAGAATGTTTAGTGGTTTTGGAGGACCTGAGGAAACCAACAAAAGATTAAAGTTTTTAATAGAACATGGAGAAACTGGTCTTAGCCTGGCATTTGATTACCCAACATTGATTGGGATAGACCCAGACGATCCAATGGCCGAAGGGGAAGTTGGTATTGTAGGAGTGAGTGTGCCTACAATTGAAGATATGAGGGTAGTATTTGATGGAATAAATATGGGAGAAGTTACAACGAACATGACTATTAATCCCCCAGCTCCTGTATTGTTAAGCTTTTATGTTGGAGTTGCCGAAATGCAAGGAGTTCCCTATGATAAAATTGGTGGAACGACACAAAATGATCCTTTAAAAGAATTTATAGCACAAAAAAGCTATGTATTTCCTCCAGAACCTGCAGTAAGGGTTAGCATGGATTTAATAGAGTGGAGTGTTAAAAATCTCCCAAAATGGAATCCTATAAGCGTAAGCGGATATCATATTAGAGAAGCAGGCTCAACAGCTGTTCAGGAACTAGCTTTTACAATAGCGGATGGCATTGAATATGTAAGACAGTTAATTTCAAGGGGATTAGATGTAGATGAATTTGCCCATAGAATAAGCTTCTTCTGGGACTCCCATATAAACTTCTTTGAAGAGATAGCAAAGTTTAGAGCTGCTAGAAGAATGTGGGCAAAAATTATGAAAGAATGGTTCCATGCTAAAAAAGAAAGAAGTATGTGGATGAGATTTCATACTCAGACAGCCGGCGTTTCTTTAACAGCACAACAACCTTGGAATAATATAATTAGAACTACGATAGAGGCCATGGCAGCTGTTCTAGGAGGGACTCAAAGCTTGCACACAAATAGCTTCGATGAACCTTTTAGAGTACCAAGTGAATTTGCAGCTAAAATAGCTTTAAGAACTCAACAAATAATTGCCTACGAATCAGGCATAGCAGATACTATAGACCCCCTAGCTGGAAGCTATTATGTAGAATGGCTTACAGATGAGATTGAGGAAAAAGCCTGGAATTATATAGACAGAATAGAAAAACTTGGAGGGATGTTAGAAGCTGTTAAGAAAGGATTTCCACAAAGGGAATTAACTGATGCTAGCTATAATTATCAAAAACAAGTGGAAGAGAAGAAAAAATATATAGTAGGCGTTAACATTTTTGAAGATAACCAAGTAGATGAAATTAGAAATGTGCCATTGCTTGAGTTTGATCAAGCAGAAATAGAGAGAAGGCAAAAGAACAGAATAAGTAAAATAAGAAGCAAAAGGAATAAAGAATTGTGGGAAAGATCTTTAAATGAGCTAAGAAAAGCAGCCGAAAAAGATGTAAACCTGATGCCTTATATATTGCAAGCAGCAAAAGCTAAAGCAACTTTGGGAGAAATAATTAGTACATTAAAAGAGGTGTTTGGGTCATATGTTGAGCCTCCAATATACTAAATATCAATATAAGGTATTGGTTGCAAAGTTAGGAATAGATGGCCACGATAGAGGGGCTAAAGTCATAGCAAGAGCATTAAAAGATGCTGGATTTGAAGTTATATACACAGGAATAAGGCAAACCCCAGAACAAATAGTTTCAGCAGCATTACAGGAAGATGTTGATGTAATAGGAGTAAGCATCTTAAGTGGAGCTCACATACATCACATGAACAAACTTATGGAAGAACTTAAAAATGCTGGAGCCGAAGATATACCCGTTGTCGTTGGAGGAACTATACCTATTATAGATGTAGATGAACTAAAGAAAATAGGTGTTAAGGAAGTCTTTTTACCAGGAGAAAGTTTAAACAGGATCGTCGATATTGTAAGGAGATTGGCAGAAGAAAAGAGAAAAGCAGAAAAATAGAGGTTGAACTATTTGTCAGTTTCAGAAATAAATTTAGATGAATTGCTATATAAAGCATCAAAGGGTAATTTAAGATCAATTGGAAAAATACTAAGTTATTTAGAGAACCCTTACACAATGCCAGAAGGTCTTTTAGAAAAACTTGCAAAAATGGCAGGAAAAGCACATGTAATAGGTATTACAGGTATACCAGGTTCAGGAAAAAGCACGCTAATTTCAAGACTAATAACATCTTTAAGAAAAAGAGGATATAGGGTAGCAGTTATAGCAATAGACCCAAGCAGTCCAATAAGTGGGGGAGCTCTCTTAGGGGACAGGCTAAGAATGCAAGAGCATGCAACAGATCCCGGTGTTTTTATTAGAAGCATTTCATCAAAGGGGCTAAAAGGAGGTTTAAGCTTAGCTGCTTTAACTATGATTGAAGCTTTTGATGCTTTTGGCTACGATAAAATAATTATAGAAACTGTAGGTGTTGGACAATCAGAAGTAGATATTATGAATATTGCAAATACCATAGTAGTTGTAACAATGCCCGGAGCGGGGGACGATATACAAGCCTTGAAAGCAGGAGTTATGGAAATAGGAGACATATACGTATTAAATAAAGATGATAAAGAAGATGCAACTAAAACGTACGAATATCTTTCATTTGCTTTAGAGAAAGGTGATATAGGATCAAGCGATTCAAGCTGGACGCCTAAATTAGTTAGGACAAGCGCTGTTATGGGTAAGGGTATAGAGGATCTAACGCAAGCATTAGAAGATCATTTCAATTATATAAAAGAAATTGGTAAAACAAAAGACAAACTTATCTCTAGGAGAATTTCAATGATAGAACTCCTAGCCGAGCAATTTTTATATGAAGGATTAAAACAGGCATCAAAGGAAATAGATGATGAGCTTAGATTATCAGCAGAAGTAGGAAGCTATATATTTAATACTGCGTTAAGATTAGCTAAAAAATCAATAGATTACCTACCAGAAAGCAAAAAAGAATAAATATATTTTATTTTTAAAAAATTAAAGCTACGTTTATTAAGGGTTCTATTTAATTTAATATAAGGTGAAAGATTTGAGCGAGCAAAAGAAAGAAAAAACCTCTCAAGACTCACAAATAATAGAAGAGTTAGGATATCCAGCAGAAGTGATACAATTAATAGGCAGAACTGGGGTAGCTGGAGAAGTTACTCAGGTTAGAGTTAGAATTCTTGAAGGTAAAGATAAAGGTAGGATAATAACAAGAAATGTAATGGGCGCAGTAAGAATAGGAGATATAATAATTTTGAGAGAAACGGAAAGAGAGGCGAGAAAATTAACAAGAAAGAGGTAAAAATAAGTAATGAATTTTTACTTTTTATACATTATTCTATTATCAATTATTATTGCAACTATTATTAGTACTTTCATCACATATATTTTAAATAAAAATTATTTTAATAAATTATCAAAAAACTTTATAATAATACCAAAAAAGTCCAAGATAAAAAAATCAAGAAAAAGATATTTAGTTTTTGAAATAGCTACATCGAAACAAATAGACCCTGGTTTATTAGAAAATGCCATTAGGGAAAAATATAAAGAGTTATTTGGGGCAACAAATCTTGCGGATTCCTATTTAAAATTAATATATTTTAATAACGTGACAAATAGAGGTATAATAAGAATCAAACACATATATGTTGACTATCTTCTGTCTTCGTTATCTCTATTAAGAAAAATAGATAATAATGACATATTAATAATACCAATAAAGACGAGCGGTACTATTAACAAAGCAAAAAAGTTACTCTCTTAGCCTTTACCTGCCGTTGCAACTATTTTTATGACATCATTTTCATTTAATAAATAACCTGCACCTATTCTTTGTTTATTCTTAGCATTTATTGCATAAAGAAAAGTTTTAGCCAAATCGCTATGAATTTTACTAGCCAAATCTCTTGCTGTAGAGCCTTTGCGTATTAATATTACATCTGGCAAAATCCTATTCTTTTTATCTGTATATTTATTTATGTCCTCAACAGGATATACTGGTATCAATTTTAAAGAATTAAATAAGGCCTCGTTTATTGCTTGTACTACCCCTGTTCCTTTATACTTTTCCATAATATTCTGTTTAATTAATTCTAACGCGCTTTTAGTTTTACTATCAATTTCTATCTGGTTTATCTTAAATTCTTGATCTCCTGGTATATATTCTATAGCCTTCTTTTTTCTTAGCTTTCTTAACAATAATTCAGCTGCTGCGCTAGCTGGAATTACAGGATATTCCTTAAACGTATTTTTAATTTTCTCAAGATTTTTTTCACTACCAGGTATGTCAATTTTGTTCGCAACTATTACCATAGGTTTAGTAAGTCTTCTAATTTCTTTTAACAGATTTTTTAAGTCTTGTTTATTTATTTTAAATAGCTCATTAGAAGATATCTTTAAGTGATCCAAAGCAACTTCTATTTGCTCTTTTAAAATTCCAAATCCAGATAACCTTTGCGAAAATTCTTCCAGCGGATCTTTTATCGCACCAATAGCATACTGCTTTAAAAACTTATCCCAGTCTTTTTCTACAGATTGATATATCCATTCATCAATTTCATCCACAACAAATTTTATTTCATCTACAGGATCATATGTTCCAGGTCTTGTCACTACTCCTTCAGGACTTGTTGAACCACTTGAATCAACAATTAATAGAAAAACATCTGCTCTTCTTAAATCATCAAGAAATTTATTTCCTAAACCCCTGCCTTGATGAGCTCCAGGAACTAAACCAGCCACGTCCATCATTTTTACTGGTATAAGCCTCTCCCCATTCTCACATACGCTATTAGATGCATCACATTTAGGTAAACCTAGCTCTATATGTACGCATTTTCTTCTCGCATATCCAATACCTACATTTGGTTCTATTGTAACAAAGGGTCTATTTTCTATAGGAACTTCAATTTCTGTTGCAGCACTAAAGAAAGTTGATTTCCCGACATTAGTCTTACCAACAACCCCTATTAACGTATCAGTTGGCTCCAAACCTTTCATCCTATTTATAAATTATTTTATAAATATTTTAAATCTCATCTTTTAGTAAAGATGATTTTGCTTTTTTGCTCAAAAGAGAAAATAGTCCATTGCAGTAAATTATAAAAAATCTTAGTATGATTATATTTCCTTTATCTTATTAGTTCTTGCCATTATTGTATCTAAGTTTTGGGCTTTACCTTCCTTGCAAACGATATAAGAAAGGGAGCCATTTGCTACTATAATTCTAACTGTTACATTACCATCTTTAAATGAAACCTCATTTTCCATAACTTCAGGTTGATAACCATATAATTTAAGGGAATTAATAATAGAATCTAAACTTATGTTTTCCTTTTTTTCTTGGCTAAAGTTAAAAGATTCTGAAAGTTTTTTTGCATATTCGGCAACATTACTGCAGTTGCCCTTATATTCATTATATAATTTTTCTAAAATTGTCTTTAAAACATCTTCTATGTGGAGAGACCTTGTATAAGAAACTAAATCGCCCCATTCTTCACTTTGTAAATAATTAATTATTTTCTGGGGATCTCCACCATAGATGCTAAATTTATACTTCGTCTCAGCATAACCTATTTTCTTTTTAATTTCTTCTATAATATTTGATGATATTTTACTAGAATAATCAGAAACAACATTATTAACTATATTCCTTATAAAATCTTTGCTTGGCTTGCACTCATTATTACTCAACTATTCCTCTCCTCCACTTGCTCTACTGTTCCAATTATAGTATTTCCTTTGATTGATTCTATTCTTACATTGACTTTATCTCCAGGATACACTTCACCTTTAACAAAAACCTTGTAATTTTTGTATAAAGCTAAACCTCTACCGTTTTCGTCCATATTCCCTATAGTTACCTTTATTAAATCTCCTTGGTTTAGCATTATTTTTTCGTTTGTATCCCTGTATGTAGGATATGAACTAAGTCTGTGAAAATCTGTTCTATACAGATCTTCTTTCTCTGATTGTTTACGTCTCCTGTTCACCATATACACCCATAGTTTCCAAATGTAAATGTTAAGTCTATCGCTTATATATTCTTTTTCTTACTTTTCTATAGAAATTTCATGTTCTATTATTATATAATAAAAACCTTAATAAAAGAATTTAATTAAGTTTCAAGCATGATACAATAGGTGAAAGGATTGAAACTGTTTGAGTTCGAAGCGAAAGAAATAATAAAAAATTATGGTTTTGAGGTACCTCAAAGCGTTTTAATAAAAAAAGGTGATGATATAGAAAAAAAGATTAAGGAGGCAAATATAGAACCTCCATTAGTTGTTAAAGCCCAAGTATTAGTTGCAGGAAGAGGCAAATCAGGAGGGATTAAATTAGTTAAATCAATCGATGAAGCCGTAAAAACTGCTCAAATATTATTTGAAACTCCTATAAAAGGAATAAAACCATCTTTCATTTTAATAGAAAAAGCTATACCTCATGAAAATGAGCTATACGTTGGCATAGTTATTGACAGATCATTAAGAATGCCTTTAGTATTAGCATCAAAATATGGAGGAGTTGATATAGAAGAAATTGCAAGAACTAAACCTGAAAGCATAATGAGATATCCAATTAATACAGTTATAGGATTAAGAAGCTATGAAGCAAGAATCATAGGTAAGAGTATTGGAGTTACAGGCAAGGCATTAAATAGTTTTGAAAAATTCTTGACGACTCTCTACAAAGCCTTTATAGAATATGATGCGGAATTAGCCGAGAGTAATCCATTAGCTTATCTAAACGATAAAGTTTTGCCACTAGACCTTAGAATAACAATAGATGATAATTCATTATTTAGACATGAAAACTATGCAAAGACTGAGGAAGAAAGACTTGGAGAAAATACTGAATATGAAATTAAAGCTCATGAACTTGATCTAGCTTTCGTTGAACTTGATGGAGACATAGGAGTTTTAGGTAATGGAGCAGGTCTTACAATGACAACTATGGATCTGATCTACGAATATGGCGGGAAACCTGCAAACTTCTTGGATATGGGTGGAGGAGCAGATGCAGAGCATGTAAAGACCTGTGTCAAATTCCTGCTTGATTATCCAAAGGCTAAAAAAATATTCATAAACATGTTTGGAGGAATAACAAGGGCTGATGAGGTAGCAAAAGGTGTAGTAATGGCATTAAACGAGTCAAAAGTTAAAAAACCTATAGTAATTAGATTAACTGGTACCAATGAGGAGCAAGGAAGGGAAATATTAAAGAAAGCTGGTATAGAAGCTTTTAATGATCCGATAGAAGCTGTTAAAGTTGTAGTTAGTAAATAAGGGTGATAAGAAATGGGTATATTAGTTAATGAAAATACAAGATTAATTGTACAAGGAATAACTGGAAATGAGGGTTCATTCCACACTAAACTTATGCTGGACTATGGAACAAAAATAGTTGCAGGTGTTACCCCTGGAAAAGGAGGTATGAATGTACACGGAGTACCAGTTTACGATACAGTAGTAGAAGCTGTTAAAGAACATCCAGAAGCAAATTCCTCAATAATATTTGTACCAGCTAAATTCGCAGCAGATGCTGTTTATGAATCAGTAGATGCAGGCCTAAAACTAGTTGTAGTTATAACTGAGCATATTCCTGTTCATGATTCTCTTGAATTCATAAATTATGCAAAGTCCAAGGGAGTTAATGTGATTGGACCTAATTGCCCAGGCGCAATAACTCCAGGGAAGGCTAAGGTTGGTATAATGCCAGCTCATGTATTTACTCCAGGTCCAGTAGGTATTGCTTCTAGAAGCGGAACACTAACATATGAAGTCAGCTATGCGTTATCAAGAGCCGGTATTGGACAATCAACAGTTATTGGAATTGGGGGAGATCCAGTCATAGGGTTAACTTTCACAGAGGTTATGGAATACTATGAAAAAGACCCTCAAACCAAAGCATTAATAATAGTAGGTGAAATTGGAGGAGACGCAGAAGAAAGAGCTGCCAAGATGGTTGAAGAAAAGAGATTCACTAAGCCTGTAGTGGCATTTATTGCAGGTAGAACTGCTCCAGAAGGCAAAAGAATGGGGCATGCAGGAGCTATAATAATGCTTGGCTCTGGAACATATAAAGACAAAGTTGAGAGACTTGAAAGCGTTGGCATAAAAGTCGCTAAGACTCCTTTTGAACTACCAAAATTGGTTAGCGATGCCATGAAATCTCTCTAATCTTTTCTTCCCTAATAAGCTAGTTTTCTTAAGTTATAATAAAAAATTAGATTCCGCTTCTCCTTTTTTTAGATTGTGCTTCTTCACTAGTCCTGCTTGCAATTATTTCATATAAAACTGATTTTTTCCCTGGTATAGGCCTTAAGAGCCTTCCAAGCCTTTGTATGAACTGTCTCCTCGAACCAGTTCCAGAAACAAATATACCAACATTTGCATCAGGTATGTCAAGACCTTCATCTCCAACTGTTGTGATCACTAATATACCTGATTTAGAACTCTTAAAATTATATAAGGTTTCTATTCTGTTTTTTTCATCTATGCCTCCATGAATTAAATATGCATTTAATTTACTAGCAAGTTCTTCGGCCTGATCCCTATACTGAGTAAATATTATTATTTTAGAGCCTTTACTTAGTTCATTTTTAGCAATTTCAATAACTTTTTCTATTTTAGAACTGCTCTTTTGTATGATTTGTTGCATTTGTGATTTTATTTTCAATGCCCTTATTGCATTCGTTTCTCCCCTTCTGGCTGCTTCTAATATCTCATTGAAGCTTCTACCCTTGCTATAATTAATGTATAGCTTTCTTAGCTCATCATATTTATTCATATCTTCTTTATTTAGCTCGACCCTTATTCTCCTTATAATAAAAGGCGCTAAATAACCCTCTTCTGATAATTCACTTGGAGATTTTTGATAAATTATGCCCCCAATTAAAGGAAATATTTCTTCGTGTTTTCCATCTTCTCTTACTGCAGTTGCAGAAAGTCCCATCCTATATGGAGAGGGCATTTTTGTAGCTATTGCCTTAAATTTCTCAGCTGGTAAATGATGAGCTTCATCAAATATTAATAGCATGAACTTTTTAGAAAATATATCAATATTTCTAAAAGCGCTTTGATACGTTGTAATAGTTATTGGAAGAATTGTTTTTTCATCACCATAAAATGAACCTATCATGCCTCCTGCATCAGTGAACTTCTTTATAGAATCTTCCCATTGCCTTATGTGTTCTTTTGTATAAACAACAATAAGGGTAGGTACATTTAGCTTTGTCATAGCATTTATAGCTACAATAGTTTTCCCAGAGCCTGTAGGTAAAACTATTACCCCTTTATTCTTATTAGATTCCCATGCCTTTACTGCCTCCTCTTGATAATCTCTCAATTCCCCGTTGAACTTTAATTGCCTAGGTAATTTATTATCAATAAATATACCTGTTTTATCGTCAACTATCAATCCTTTAGAAACTAAATGTTCCTTCAAATCAAAATATAAAAAAGGCTCAAACTGATAATATTTGTGGGTACTATTATATTTTCCTCTCAATTGAAAATCTTCTAAATAGGGCTTTAAAAAAAGCTTAGACTTTAATATAATAAATTTTCCATCATATTCTAATTTAACTCCTATAGAATCTTTAAAAAAATTTTCTATATTAATTATATCGTTCTTATCTATTACATCTTCGAGTTCTTTTAATTTCTCAATAACATCTATTGGAGTATATTTGTTATTTTTCATCTTTTCTTCGTTTATCTCAAATATAGATATTCCTTCTTTCCTCGTTATAAAATCAGAAAAATTTAGTAACTCCTTATACACATCTTTGCTTAGCCATGAATTAACTTTGAAACGTAGACTCATTAAGTTCTTCACCTTGCTCTGAAAATCTGTAAGCTATTATTTCTTTTGAATTTATTTTTGCTTTTTCCATAATTTTATATATTCTTAATAATGGAATAGCGGGAATTATAAGCTTAACGCATTTTCCTTGAACTATTATTTTATACACCTCCGGCTCATCTGCAAGTTTTATCAAAAAATCTTTCTCTCCCTCTTCACAAGATTCTATAACACCATACATTATATGAAGGCAATCAATCCCATTGAAAAGCCTTAAATAAAATGAAATTTTATTGTAATAGAGCAATACATCTACATAATCGTTTTCTCTGTTTTTGCTGACGCTATTAATTTCTTGTATATCATCATTGTTACCAAAAAATTCCTCAATGCAGGGCCCAGCTCCAGGCGTGGGTTCGAAATCATTTATATCCTCTTCACTTAAAACCCTCTTCATTGCTAGGCCCCAATATTGTATTTAAAATAAACCCAATAAATCTTTCCTAGCATACTTTAGAGCCAGGGTTTACAGGCTCTAAGGGTGTTAATATAACAGGTTTTTGATCTTCTCCGCATGGAGCAGCGAGTATCATACCCTGGCTTTCTAGACCTCCCATAACCTTTGGCTTAAGGTTAGCAACCACTATAACTAGCTTACCAACAAGCTCTTCAGGCTTGTACCATTTTTGTAAGCCTGCTAGTATTTGTCTCTGTTCAGTTCCAAGATCAACCATCAATTTAAGAAGTTTCCTACTATTTGGTACCAATTCTACGCTTAATATTTTACCAACTCTTAAATCTATCTTAGAAAATTCACTATAATCTACTGCCTCCCCCAAAATTTACACCCCTTAAAATTTTATAATTAAATAAATTTATTGCTTTTGCTCTTTATCTCCCTCTATTTTTGTTTCCTTATACCATTCTTTCTTTCCCAAATAAGGTTGCCTCATAGTTAACCCTATTCTAAATAAGCCAGATCTTTTGGATGCTTTGCTTATTTGTGTTATCCTAACATTAACTATGTCTCCTGCTTCAATAAGCCTACCGGTCTCTTTTCCCTTAAACCCTCTTCTTTCCTGTATATATTCTACATCTTCATCCATTATTTGGCTTCTATGAACAAAACCATCTATTGGGCCCAAACTAACGAAAAGACCGAAATCTCTTGCGTCTCTAACCACTCCTTTAGCTACTTCTAACTGCATGGGTTCATAGGATATTAATGTATATTTAACAGGAAAATAAACATTTGGATCTTCGGATAACAGAATTCCATCGCCTTCTATTTCAGCATCTAATACGGCAATAATTATTCCTAAATCGGGGTCTGCTTGACCTTCAAGCTCATTTCTTAAAGTATTTATTACAGCTTTCTTTAGATTTTCTGTAAAGGCTATATCGGGCGGCACTCCAACCCATTCGTGCAACGTGTATTGAACATACATACTTTTCTCCCTATCAGTTGGTATATTACTTAAATTATAAATTTATAAAAATTACGCAAGAAACAAAAAATTATAAACATTGTAATCATTATTAACCTGGGATTAACAATAAAAATTATTGTTACTTAAATTATAAATTATTAAAGTAGCACATAAAAGAAATATATTTAATGCTTGCAATAATAAACAAACCTAAATTAAAAATTAAATATTCCTGCAAACAACAATTCATTTTTGTGATAAGTATGTATACAGAAAAAATGGTTAGAGTAAGTGGATTGAAAATAAATTATTATGATGATGGAGATGGATATCCTGTTTTGCTTGTACCTGGAATAAGATATAATGCAAAAACATGGATAGATGTAGGAACTTATGATACAATATACAATGAAGGATTTAAAGTAATATCAATAGATCCACCAGGCCAAGGAAAATCAGATAAAGGTATATATGATGAAGACAGTGAATATAAATTCATTAACGATTTTATGAACTCTATAGGACTAAGAGACGCTGTAATCATAGGAGCAAGCTCTGGAGGATACGCAGCTGCTGGAGTAGGAGCAAATTATCCTGAAAAAATTAAAGGGGCTGTAATCATAGGAGGGGTTAGAATAATTAATTATAAGGATAAGCTAAAAAATATGGAAGGGAAGCCAATATTACTAATATGGGGAACTAAAGACGACATAGCACCAATAAGTAACGCACAATTAATTTTAGATAATGTAAAAAGCTCGAGGCTAGTATATTTAGGAACACAACATGCATGCTATTTAGAAAAACCGAAAGAGTTTAACGAAATAATAAGGGATTACCTAAGAAATGAAATAAAACCAATAATATAATAAGCTTTATAACATATTAATTCATAGATCAAAAATGATTTGGAAAAACCCAAAAATAGAATACATAGGAGATATAGCTATAATTAAAGTACCATTTAATGATGTAAATGAAGAAGAGCTCAAAAAATTAGCAAACGAAATTTTAGAGAAAAATAAATTCGTTAAAAGTGTCTGGCATGCAGCAACTCCTGTAATGGGGGAATTGAAAATACGCGATTATAAATATCTTGCAGGAGAAAAAAGGTCTGAAACTATATACAAAGAGCATAACTGCATGTTTAAGGTTGATATAAAAAAGGTATTCATTACACCAAGACTAAGTTATGAACATCTAAGAATAGCAAATCTTGTAAAAGAAGGAGAAAGAATAATAAACATGTTTGCAGGTGCAGGTTTATTTTCAATTATAATTGCAAAAAAATCAAATCCCAAGGTTGTTCACAGTATAGACATAAATCCCGATGCATATAAATATATGATAGAAAATATCGAACTTAACAAAGTTAAAGATATCGTTGTTCCTTATCTAGGTGATGCAAAGGAAATTATAGAAGAAAAATTACTAGATTCTTCTGACAGGGTATTAATGCCTTTACCAGATAAAGCTTTGGATTATGTCAAATATGCAATATCATCAATAGATAAAATGGGGTATATTCACTTGTATTTACACGTAAGCGCAAGAAAAGATGAATATCTAAGTAAAGCAGAGGAATTAACAAAAAAAGAACTAGAAAAATATAATATAACATATAAAATAATCAACTCAAAAGAGGTCAGGCCTGTTGGACCAAGATTATACCAGGTGGTAGTAGATGTCTATGTTGAAAAAAATTGACGAAATATTAAAACAAGAAAGAATAATAGGATATTTAGACCCACATGCTGAAGAATTCATATTAGAACTAAACGGAGAAAAATTTGGTACATCTAGCAGCTGCCTAGGTAGAATAACTATAATAGAAGGTAAATGGCCATGGGAAAGAGATAAATCAAGAATTGTTTATAAGTCTCATGAAAAAATATCTATATATAATATAGCTAATGTAATATCAAGGCCATTTAATGATCTATGGCTCAAAGTTACAGGGCCTATAATACATATAAGAACAGAAAGAATTGATTGTGCTTTAAATATATTAAACATAGCAAGAATTTCTGGGTTTAAACACAGTGGAATAATATCTAGCTCAGACAATGTTTTTACTGTTGAGTTAATGAGCGCTGTACAAATAACTATGCCATTAAAAATAAATGATACTTTTGTTTTTAGCAAAGAATCATTAAATGAAATAATAAACAAAGCCAACGATGCTTTAGATGAAGGGCATAGAAGGTTGAGAAAATTAACAAAAATGGTTAAAGAAGATCTTATTTGTTAGAATTTTCCTTAACATTTCTCTTATAAACAAGAACTGGATGCTTACCTCCACAATCTTGAGGGCATAAACCTTTCTTCTTCATTATATCGCACCTATAAGGGCTTATATTTTCTACGCTTAAGAAACCTTTAGCAATCTTTCTTGACAAATTAGGAGAAATACCTAATGAATTAGCTATTACATTACTTAACTCATCTTCATCGATTCCTATTGATATTAAGAAGGCTATATATTGGTAAAGGCTTTCATCTTCTATTTTACCTTTATCAATTAAATTTTTAAAACTTTTCATGCAAGGTGGGAAAGCATCATAATTAATTTTACCTAATGGGATCTTGTTTTCTGCTAATTTTAAGTATCTTAACACTTCGTTTGAAAAAAATGAGAATTCTTCTCCAACCTCTAAATCTTTTGAAATGTTTTTAATTTTTACTTCTACACCAACCTCTAGAAGGCCTTTAAGGATTTTCATATCTAAATAAACTTTCCCATTTAATAAAAAAGAATTTACTAATCTGAACTGGTTTTCTTGAGCATTAATTGCTATCTTTAAATAATCGTTAATTCTAACATAATAAGGTAAAGTTCTATATATGATCTTTCCATTATTATTAATTAACCAAGGCATCTTTATTAGCTCTTTCTCTATTTTTAATCCCATAAATTCACCTAAAGCTATTAGGTTTTCTTCATTATCAGACTCAATAAAATAGCTAGCTCTATTTGATTCAGCCTTAGCATATATATCCAAAGCGATCATAGAATTTGTTGCTTTTACTGCAGCTAGAGAAAGGTAAAATGAATAAACTTCATCGTCTGTTGAATCGCCATTCTTTAGAGGACTGACTTTTTTTGTTATTGCTTCCTCTAACCTTTTCCTTGCTAATTTAACTATTTTGCTGTTTTCAAGTAAAGATTCTATATTAATCCTATAGCCATAGTTAATTTTACTATAATCATCTAAAGATATGGCAAATGGATACTTACTGTAAGTTAGCAAACTTCTCCCCAATTATAGATAACTGATAGCGACAAATATTAATAAGAGATTTGGTTCATATAATAGCGGTGAGAATAAGTGGCTTCCTATAAGGATCTATCAGAAAGAATAGCAAATTGGGCAGTTAACCTTTCATATAAAAATATTCCAAATAATGTAATAGAAGAAGCAAAGAAAAGAATTTTAGATACTTTTGGTGTCGCTATAGGAGCATTTAATGAAGAGCCTGTTACTATAGCTAGATGGGTAGCCGAGTCTTCTTCAAGTTCAAGGCTTTCTGCCACAATATGGGGCACTGATAGAACAGGTCCAGCAGATCATGTTGATTTCGCTAATGGTTGCGCTTCTAGATTCTTTGATTTCATGGACACATACCTCTCTAAGGAAGCATTACATCCCAGCGATAACCTACCAGCAATTATAGCAGCAGCAGAAATTGCAAAAGCAGATGGCAAAAAAATATTAGAAGGTATGGTCGCAGCATATGAAGTTACAGCAAGGCTCGCAGATGCATATAGTGTAAGAAGCAAAGGATGGGACCACGTTGTGTATATAGCTATAGCATCATCGGTTGGGGCAGGAAAAGTACTTGGATTGGATAGAGATCAAATGCTGCAAGCTATAAACCTTGCTACAGTAAATTCTTTAGCTTTAAGGCAAACAAGAGCTGGAGAGCTTAGCATGTGGAAAGGATGTGCCGCGGCAAATGCATCTAGAAATGGATTATTTGCCGCTATATTAGCGTATAGAGGTATGAGGGGACCATCACCTATATTTAGTGGGGAATATGGATTTTTCAAAGTAGCATTAAATGGAGATAAGTTTGATATACCAAAAATGGGAGGAGAGGAAAACGAGCCATTTAAACTGCTAGAAACCAGCATAAAATATTGGCCTGTTGAATATCATGCAATGAGCGCAGTAGATGCTGCTCTAAAAATTAGAGAAAAAACAGGTTCATTAAAGCCTGATGATATAAAAGAAGTTAATGTTAAGACTTTCCAAGTCTCATATAACATAATCGCTAAGGATCCAGAAAAATGGGATCCTAAAACTAGAGAAACTGCAGACCACAGCCTGCCATATATAGTTGCTGCTGCCCTCCTTGATGGTAAAGTTTGGCTTGATACTTTCTATGAAAACAGATATCTAGCCGATGATGTAAGACAAGTTTTAAAGAAAATGAAAGTAGAAGTTGATCCAGAACATGATAAGTTATATCCAACAGGAATTAAAAACACAATATCAATAAAGCTATCAGATGGAAGAACCATAGAAGAAAGCAGCACGTATCCACCTGGTCACTTTAAGAACCCATTAAGCAGAGAAGGAGTTGTAGATAAGTTCTTAAAGGTAACTGAAGGGAAATTATATAAAAGAAATGCAAAGCAGTTCATAGATACTGTATGGAGTATAGAAAAGTGTATGAATATAAGTAAAGCATTAGCCCTTCTAAAAACAAAGTAATAAATTATTTCTTTTTTGTTTCTTTCTTCTGTTGTTTAACAGGAATGGTTTCTGATGGTTTAGGCTTTAAGAAATATGCTCCCCCTACAACACCTATTACAAGACCTATTATGAAGAGCCCTATAGAAACTTCACCGCTTTTATGTAATCTATAGGAATAGCTTCCAGCTAATTGACTTGTTTCATTATATCTAACCTGCCAATAACTTACTAAGCCTTGCAACTCCCCAACTTTTGTAGTCAAGGAATTCACGCTCTGGTTTAATGAGGTTATTTCACTTAAATACGAACTTACCACTTTATTATAGTTAATCAGATTTGTTATATTACCACTTATATTATATACTTGAGAAACCATATCTAATGAGTCTGTTAAACTTATCAGTTCTGGATTAAATTGAGAATCATATAAGTTAAAACTTATTTCATAACTGTTTCCTCTAGCTAAGCTAATATTTTTGATATCAATTATAGTATATGCAACACCATTACTTGCTGGCGTTCCATTGAGATATCCTTTTAAAAATTGTACGCTTGCATAAGTTGGAGTAACAAAGTTAAGTCCAACCATTGATTTATAGCTGTTGTTTGAACTTGACAACATTAATACTTTTAAAAAGTTTCCAGTATAGCTATTTGAAGCATTTCCAATAAAATATTTAGGTATTCCATTTACCAATTCTGACCCAATAAAAGACCAATTATTTCCTAAATAAATACCTCCTATACCTAAATAAAGATCTTTAATATATGAATTGTTGCTTGTTGTATTTACAATTATGTTATAACTTATATATGGATAATAAGTACTTGCAGTAACAAACTCATAAATTGATATATTTCCTGAATTTGTTGGAGTAAATAATATTTTAACATAGTTTGCTCCTTTGTTTATTAAAGTCGCTTTCCATTGTTGATTATATAGACTTCCCGGCAGAGTCTGATTAATAGACAGCACCATTGATGGGACTTCTAAGCTGTTTAATTGAACTGCTTGCGGAACTAATGTATTATAACTAACTATTGATGCTCCTTTAGTTAAATTAAAGGTTACTTGATAGTATTGGTTTTGTATATTTACACTTGTATTTGATATGCTGTAAACAAGAGAAGCTCCCTGAGCTATATCTATTATATACATTGAAGATACTAATAGCAAAGCAATCAATATCAATGCCTTCTTATTCATACCTTTAGCCCTCCTTCTAAGAGATTTTTAATTACTAATTTAAGCTTAATTGAGTGAAAGGGGAGTAAATTGTGCAATAAAACGTTTAAAGCTGAAGTTTTCAGCGGAAAAAATGAAGGAGAATTTTTTGTTAGCATTTACTCAAAAAACATTAAAAAGGCATTAGGCTTTACCCCTTTTCCTGGAACATTAAATGCAAGGCTAATATCTGATGTTGAAGAGTTCAATAACTGTCTGTCAAAATCTAAAGTCATTATTATTGATCCTCCCAACATTCCTAATACTAAATATGCTAGAGTAATCGCATATCCCATTTTGTTATTTAATTCATTAAACGCCTATATCTTAAGACCCGAAATAACTATTTATAAAAAAGATGTAGTAGAAATCATATTTGAAAGAAGGTTAAGAGATGTATTAAATATTGACGATGGTTCTATAATAGATATTAATGTAATATTGGAATAAATATTTTAAGCGGAACTGTATTTAAGTTTATTGGTGAATAAGCTTGGATTTTGATTTATCGCAAGATGAAAAATTGTTCAAGGAATCTGTTCACGAATTTCTATCCAAAGAGCTTAATCCTATATGGATAAAGATGGATAGCGAGAAGAAGATACCAACAGATGTTATTCATAAGATGGGAGAACAAGGACTTTTTGGTATAGCAGTTCCTGAAGAATATGGTGGTCAAGGGGGAAGCTTCTTATTAGCTGCACTAGCTGTAGAAGAGGTTGCCTACAATGATCCAGCTGTTGCAACAGCTGTTTTTACTTTATTAAACAATAGCTGGCCTTATATTTTGTATTTGTATGGTAAAGAAGAAGCAAAGCAAGAAATACTTCCTTTAGTAGGAAGAGGTAGAGGATTTTTTGGAATAGCTTCTACAGAAACAAGCGGAGGAAGCGATGTTGCTGGAGAAAAAACAACTGCTAAAAGAGAGGGAAATATATATAAAATTAATGGAGAAAAAATTTACATAAGTGGAGTTAGAGAAGCTTTAGAACAATTGGAATTAGGAAGCTGGTTCTTAATTGCAAGGACAGGAAGGCAAGAGGACAAACACAGAGGATTATCCAGCTTTGCCTTTATAGGGAACAAAAATGGTAAAATAACTCAAGGTTTAGAATATTCTATATTAAACACTATAGGAAGGCATGCAATTTCTACGGGTTTGCTTCATTTTAGTGATGCAATAACTGATTCGAATCATTTAATAGGAGAAGAAAATAAGGGTTACTACTTGGCAATGCAAGGATTTTCTATAGCAAGAGTTTTAGTTAGTGCAGCAAATATAGGTGCTGCCCAATGGGCATTAGAACAAGGAGTCAAGTATGCAAGAGATAGGAGAATGTTTGATGACAAACCGATAGCCTCTTTCCAAGGGGTTAGCTTTCCAATAGCAGAAGTAGCATCAAAAATTGAGGCCACAAGATTATTAATATATAAATCAGCTCAACTTGCCGACAAAATATTCATCAAAAAAGAGCCAGGATTTAAACCACAAGATCTAAATTACTGGGCCTCCTCTTCAAAAATTATGGCCATAGAAACCGCATTTCAAGCGATAGAAACTACAATGAAAACCTACGGAGGTTATGCTTATACAGAAGAAGCAAATGTGTTTAGAAACCTATTGGGAGTTCTTTCCTATCTGGTAGGTGCTGAAGGCTCTCAAAACATAATGCGTTATATAGTTGCGAGGGAGTTAATTGGAAGAGAATATGTTAAGGGAGATTAATCAACATTATTTTTGTTTACAATAATTTATTAATTCTCCAATTAATTCCGCACAATTATTTACTTTTTCTTTTGCATAGATTGAGCTATGGTTTGACGCATCAAGTAAAGCATTTATTGTAGAGCATAACATATCTTTCATTGATATTTTAAACAAATCCAAATCTCTTTCTTTTATTTTTAAATCTCTTGTTTGAATAAAAGGTAAAAAATCATCTAAAGAATACGTTCTTAGAAATATACCATCAGAGTTTATAATAAGTTTTCTATTGCTACCCAAATCTATTTGAGCTTCATATTCTCCTGCTGGAGGAGCCAAGCATGATATAAGCTCCATCTTTGATTTCTCTTCACAGCTGCATTTCGACATATTAACCCTCTTATCTTATTATAGCAAAAATATAAAAACAGTAGTACTTATAAAACCCAATTGCTTAAGAACTATAAGGAAAAGGTGAAAAAAGGTGCAAGCATCACAATTAATAAACAGGTTAGAATCAATATCGAAATCTATGTCAAGAAAAGGAAGCCTAAGCGCTATAGGTTCGACTTCTCTTGTAAATATATTAACATTAGTTAACAAAATGAATGAAATAAGCAAATATGTGGAATGTCTAAGCTCAAATAAAAACTCTTGTACGAAAACAAATAAAGGTGTTCTATGCACAAGTGATTGCTCTAATACATTTAAGCTTGATAATGATGTTGAGACGAAATTATGGAAAATGGGAAGCAATGCTTTTGGATTTGCATTATCACTAGATTATATAGAGTTAGGAATTAAAGACACGAAAATAGAGATAACTCAAGATAAAATAAATGTAAAAATAGAAAATAGCTTGATATCAGTTCCCCTTGACGAAAAAAGTATAATAGAAAATAGCTCAATTATAATTAATGCAGCGAATAGAATTGATGAAGTTATTAGACACGCATTTAATGGTATATCAAGTTGTGCAAGAAACTCTGGAATAAAATGTTAATTAAATAATACCAATATTTCTTGCATATAATAGTATTAATATCGTCTTAGCATCCTCAATATTACCATTATTTATTAATTCTAAAGCCTTATCTACTTTAATTCTAAAAGTTTCAATTATTTCTGTCTCATCAAGATTTTGCTTTTCCTGTTTAGGATCAATTGCAACAAAGAAATACATATATTCAGTAGAATATCCTGGAGAAAGATATGCTTTTGTGATCAATTTTAAATTATCAGCAATTAAACCAGTTTCTTCTTTTAATTCCCTTATAGCTACTTCTTCAGGGTTTTCATCTTTTTCAGCCGTTCCAGCTGGAACTTCAATAATATATTTGTCTATAGCAGGTCTGTATTGTTTTAATAAAACTACTTCTTTTGCATCGCTAAAGACTGGTAATATTGAAACAGTAATTGGTATAAATCTGACTTTAAATAAAAACATCTTCCTATTGTTAGGAAGAATTAAATCCTCAGATTCTACTATTATTTTGTTTCTAAAATTATAAATTTCGTTTCTGACCATATTATTATCCCCCAGAAATTTTAGATTTTTCTATTTATTAATAACTTTGTTTTAACTATAAACAATTAAGCCATTGTTAACCGGGGGGTTAACAATAAAAAACAAATTAAAATAAAATTTTACTTTTTAGTTCTTCCCAACTTTTCGTGAGCAGACGCTAATTCTCCCGCTGCCTGTGCAGCCAACAAGTTAAGTTCTCCTGCTAAAGCAGTTGAAGCAATAATTTCTGCTAGCTTTAATGCATTAGACCCCTGAGGATTTCCGCCTCCTGCTATACCTAATAATTGTAATGCTTCTTTCTGAGTAGGAAGCCATGTACCACCTCCTACAGTCCCTACTTCCAAGCTAGTTAATGTAACTGAAATATACAAGTCCTCTCCTCTTGTTTCAGTCCAAACGTAACCTAAGCTACTTTCTACTACTTGGGCTAAATCTTGACCTGTAGCAAGAAATATAGCAGCAATAATATTAGCAAATTGCGCATTATAACTTAAACTACCAGAAACAGCGTTACCTAACAAATTCTTTGACTTATTTATGTAATCGATTTCATAAGAAGTTAACCTCATCACATCCTTAAGGATTTCTTTTTTTATGATCGATTCTGCTATAACATACTTACCTCTCCCTAACAACTTATCTAAATAGCTAGGCTTTTTATCGACACACAAATTACCGCTTAAACTAACACATTTATGAGGCCCTTCATAGCTATCGTCTATATATTTGCATATTCTATCGCTAGCTATAGTTGCCATATTCATTCCCATGGCATCTGCTGTATTAAAAACAAATCTAGGCCAAACCATATTGCCTACAACAAAAACTTGCATATCCTTAAGTTCTCCATGGCTAGTAACTTGTTTTGTTAATTCTTTAAATTGTGAAAAGTTAGATTTTAGCCATAAAGACAGTTTACTTGCTTCTTCTACATTAGGAGTCCATATTAATGGTGCTCGGGCCATTCCATCATATAAAATTTTTGTCTTTACACCTCCACTTAATGTTAGCGTCTTTACACCTCTATTAACTCCTGCAACTAAAGCTCCTTCGGTTGTGGCCATAGGTACAAAAAATTCTCCTTTTGCATAATCTCCATTAATCTTTAAAGGACCTACAATACCTATAGGTACCTGAACTGCACCAATCGGATTCTCAATATTATGTCCAACTAAATCTTCAAAATCTAGTAAAGTAGATGCTATGGCAGATAGTTTTACATTATACTTCCTTTCTAAATAAAGTCTCCTAACTAGAGCTGCTAAATTGGAACTTTTTAATGCTTGATCTAGTCTGCTTATACTTATTTCTCCTTTTTCAAGTTTTTCTAATATCTCGTCTACATTCATTTACTTTTGCACCAATACAGGTCTGAACTTTAGTACGTAATAAATTAGACCTGCATCCCTATCTTCTTGTGTTTTTCTTAAAGTAGCTTCAACTTCCATATCTTTTTTCAATGAATTAGCGTTAACTATATCTGTTAGTTCAGCAGTTATTTTTGTAACTCCTAAATCTATTAATCCATAGTATATAGGCGATTGATGTCTCGCCCCTTCCGGTATTGCGTATATTGTTGTATAGGATATTAATTTCCCTCTCCTTGGTAATTCTACTAATTCTAGTTCCCTGCTTCCACAATATGGACATGCATTTTTTGGCGGGTAATGAACCTTGCCACAGCTCTTACATTTAGCTCCATTTAATTTATATATTATCTCTTTTTTCCTCCAAAATCTAGATATAGATAAATCCATTGACATAGCCTACACCCCCTCAACTAAGGCTACATAAGAACTAGAACCTAATCCATTAAGAGAAACTACTAAACCCTTTTTAGCATTATTGGCTTTAACCCCTGGGAACTTGTTAGCTACTTGCAATGATGATTCTGCAATTTGATAAACACCAGTTGCACCTAATGGATGCCCTCTTGCCTTTAATCCTCCACTTGGATTTGCTAGAGGTCCCTTTCCTCCTGGAGAGAAATAACCTGTAGAAACTAGTTCAGCAGCCTTTCCACGATTAGCCAATCCAAGCGTTTCCAATATAATCATAGCAGTTATTGTAAAGGAATCATGGATTTCTATAAAATCTAAATTAGATGTATCTGCTATATTTGATATCCTTCTAAAGGCCTCTGATAAAGAATCAAATAATAATGGATCTTCAGATAATTCTATAGAACCGTAACCAGTTGATGACTCTATTGCAGAAATTTTAGCTAAAGGCGAACTTGACATATCTTTATTAGATAAAACGATTGCTGCTGCTCCATCTCCTAATGGATATGAATCTAATAGTGTAATAGGATCTGCTAATATTTGTGATTTTGCTACCTTATCAGGCTTTATTGCAAAATTTAGCATAGCATATGGATTTTCTTTTGCGTTAGAATGCATCAATGCGGGCCAATAAGACATTAATTCTCTATCTACATTATATGTATCCATATATAGTCTCATTAATATAGCAGCATCACCTGCAAAACCTATGTTATAGAACGATTTTGTATCACCATCATATAGCATTTGTAATTGCTTGTAAACTTTAGAGCTTACAAACTCATTTAATTTTTCAGCACCTATTACCAAGACTTTATCAGCTTGATGAGATTCTAATAATGATTTTGCAACTGAGATAGCTGCTAAACCACTTGCTTCTCCAGCTTCAACGTTTAGGGCCCTTATTCCTCTTAAGCCTAAAGATGTTGCCAAATAACTGGCAGTATCTAATTGATTATCCTGAAGAGATGAGAGACTACTTGAAAATACAAGGTAATCTATACCATCAACTCCTCCTGCTTGTTCTATTGCAGCAAATGCTGCATTTGCCGCTAAATCTTTTAAGCTATAATCATAATGCCTATCTATCTTAGTCATTCCAACTCCTTCAACATAAACTACCATTTATATCACCTCATTTAATTACATGAATTATAGACCTGCTCTTTGCGTATGAAGCATAATCTATCAAAACCTTTCTATTCAAATAATCTTCAACTGTTGGAGCCAAGGGTTTTCTATTTTCAACTTCATCCGTGACTGTAATAAGATATGCATCGCTACCGGCTCCGCTGCCAAAAGGAGCTAAGAGAACCTTTTGGCCTGGCTTTGCCTTATCTAAAACTCTTGCTAAACCCATTAATGCGCTTGCATTATAAGTATTTCCAATCATTGGAGTTACCAAACCATCTTTCATTTGATCCATATTAAACCCTAGGTCCTGACCAACCTTAACAGGGAATTTTCCATTTGGTTGGTGAAATATAGCATAATCAAAATCACTTGGTTTTAGTCCATTTCTTTCCAACAATGCTTTAACAGCATTTTCTATATGGTAAAAATATGCAGGTTCTCCAGTAAATCCTTCACCATGCAATGGATATGGTTGTGATGCTCTTCTCCAAAAATCTGGTGTATCTGTAACAAATGTAACAGAATCTTCAATTATTGCAGATGCATTGCTTGTTCTACCTATAACAAACGCTGCAGCCCCACTTGCAGCAGTAAATTCTAATACGTCTCCAGGATTTGCCTGGGCAGTATCACTTCCTATAGCTAAACCATAATCAATTAGTCCTGACGCTGCCATACCTATTAATGATCTCATACCTTCGCTAGCAGCCCTGCAAGCAAATTCGAGATCACTAGCCATAGTGAAAGGCGTAATTCCTAATGCCTCTCCAATTATTGTTGCGCTAGGTTTAACAGCATATGGTTTTGATTCTGTACCAAAAAATATTGCGCTTATTTTTTTAGGCTCTATTTTAGATCTCTTAATAGCATTATAAGCTGCTTCATATCCCATAGTTAGTGAGTCTTCATCAGGACCTGCAATTGCCTTAGATTCAACTGCTAATCCTTTATATTGATCTGGATGCCATCCCCAAATTTTTGCAATATCTGACAATGGGAGCCTATAAATTGGTATATAGGCGCCCCAACCATGTATTCCAGCTTTTGGAGTTGCCAAATTATCAACACCTTATTTGTTTTTAGGTTATGTTACTCCTATAAAAATCTTCGCCAAATGACTAACCAATTATAGACAAAAGACGAATTAGCGTCTATATTAATTTACGGAAAGAACTATTTTAAGAAATTCGCAACATTCTTTAATCAATATTATTTTAACTTCCTTTGCAAACTCTAAATTATTTTTACCGATATTTAAGCTTATGTTTTATAAAAATGTGATTTAATTGTCTTTATAAATTACATTTTAAACAGAACAAAAGCATAAAGTTATTAAGCAGATAGATGTTCTTAGAAATAAATGCTGGATGGGCCCGTAGCTCAGCCAGGTAGAGCGGCGGGCTCTTAACCCGTAGACCATGGGCAGCAGCCTAGCCTGCCGTAGACGGAAGTCCCGGGTTCGAATCCCGGCGGGCCCGCCACACCCATTAAGGGCTCCACAATTTTCTTGCATCCTATAGAAAAACGTTATTACAGCTATCAAAGTGATATTGTTCCCACCAATTTTATAGAAATCCTTTAATAATACGTTTAAAGGTGTTTAATCATTAACCATAAAAATTTCTCATTTATACCAATAACATTTAATAGCTTAGAATTAAAATATCAGTCATAGAAAATATGAGGTGAAGATGTATGCCTGAAAAATTCCCACCTGTTAAGGTAAAGGATCCATCGTCTGGTAAGGAAGTTGAGTTATCTCCCGTAAAGGTTTGGACACTAGCTCCAAAAAGCAGAAAGGGAGTTAAAATAGGGCTTTTCAAGAGCCCTGAAACAGGTAAGTTCTTCAGGGCAAAGGTACCTGAAAACTACCCGTAAATCTAAAGCAAAAAGATATTAAATTTTTTTATAATTATTTTTAGTGTATTTAAATTAAGAAATTAAAATTACTTAATATATTATAGATAAAAATTAAAAATTACTTTTCGGCTGCTTGAGGACCTTTTCCTAATACGGCATTCATAACGTTAGTTATAACTTGAGCCAGATGTTGAGGCTTTGTATAATATTTATCGTATTGATATCTTTGACCTTTATATGAGATTTCTACCTGTTCATCGGAATCCCTAACAATCATGAAGTCAGCACCTTCCTTAGTTAATGCAAACGAATTTTTGCCTCTCGACTCTATTTTAAAGCCATTTTTTGTTACCTCACTCCTTATAGCATCTTTTACTTGATCCAAATAGTCGCTCATACCTCTATCACCTACTTCTAAAGTTTAAAAGGTACCCTTTAAATAAATTTATTAATGGTAACAATATTTTTCCTTAACAGTGGGCATTTAGTGATTGAAACAAAATAATTAATATTTAGTGAATAAATTCAAAAAATATAAATGCATATAAATAGGATTTATTAATATTCTTTTACCAATAAATCTTTATTTTCACTTAACAATATATATAAGTGGGTGGAATAAGTTGCCCTCTATAGATAAAATAAAGACAATTTTGGTAATAGGAGCAGGTACTATGGGTCATGGAATAACTGAGTTAGCAGCTATTGCAGGATATAAAGTTTACATTGCTGATATAAATAGCGAAATTATTAAAAGTGGTTTAGAAAAAATCAAATGGAGCCTATCAAAATTACATGAAAAGGGTAGCTTAAAAGAAAGCGTTGATTCTGTTATGTCAAGAATTATACCTGTTATTAATACGGACTCTCAAGGAAACTTCACAAAAGATTTTGAAAATGCGATAAAAGATTCAGACATGTTTATTGAGGCCATTCCAGAAAGGCTAGATCTAAAGCAAAATTTATTTAAATTTATAGATAAAAATAGGAAAGCCGATGCAATAATGGCAACAAATACAAGCAGTCTTCCTATTACAGAGATAGCTGCAGCAACATCTGCACCTGAGCTTGTTGTAGGAATGCATTTCTTTAATCCACCACCATTAATGCCTTTAGTTGAAATAATAAAGGGAGAAAAGACGTCTGATGAAACAGTTTCTGTTACATATCAAATAGCTAAGAATTTTGGAAAGCAGCCTGTTATAGTTAAGAAAGATGTGCCAGGGTTCATTGCGAACAGGATATTAGCAAGATTTTTGAACACAGCTTGTTGGCTGGCATATAAAGGCTTTTATTCAACATTAGAAATAGATTCTGCTGTAAGATACAGTCTAAACTTCCCTATGGGTGCTTTTGAGCTAGCAGACTATAGTGGCATAGATGTCTTCTATTTTGTTAACAAAGCGATGACAGAAAGAGGCTTTAAGATGAAACACTGTCCTTTATTCGAACAAAAGTTTAATGCAAAAGAACTAGGAATGAAAACCGGAAAAGGATTTTATGAATATCCAAAACCCGGAGCTTATGTTAGACCTCAAATACCAAAAGAACTAGCAAACAAAGTAGACCCTGTTTTACTTTTGGCCCCAGCTGTTAATGAAGGCGCATGGCTATTAGAAAATGATGTTGCAACAAAAGAAGATATAGATAAAGCTGTTATGTTAGGCTTAGGATGGCCTAAGGGATTATTTGAATTTGCAGATGATTTTGGTATAGATAAAATAAATACAGCATTAAAGCAACTAAAAGACCTGCTCGGAGATCAAGATTTTGAACCTACAAAAATGCTAAAAGATATGGAATCAAAAAACGAGCTAGGAAGAAAAACCGGAAAAGGATTTTATGAATATAAAAAAATAGAAGAGGTAAGTAAAAAAACAATATTAATAAAATATGAAAAGCCAATTGCTTGGATAGTTTTAAACAGACCAAATAGACTAAATGCCATATCTCCTGACATGATAAAGGAGCTTGGAGAAGCCCTTGATGAATTGGAATTAAACGACGATATAAGAGTTTTAATAATAACAGGTGCTGGAAGGGCTTTTAGTGCAGGTGCTGACGTAACGGCATTTGCAGGTATAACACCAATGCAAGCCGCCATATTTTCTAAGAAATTCCAGGAATTAACATTAAAGATGGAATTTTATGCCAAGCCCATTATCATAGCAATTAATGGATATGCATTGGGCGGAGGCCTTGAGCTATCAATGAGCGGAGATATAAGAATAGCGTCAGAAAATGCATTACTTGGCCAGCCGGAGATAAACTTAGGATTTATACCTGGAGCTGGTGGAACGCAAAGGCTTCCTAGGTTAGTTGGTAGAGGCCAATCAAAACTGTTAATTTTCACTGGAGACAACATATCAGCAAAAGATGCATACGCATTAAAACTCGTTGATAAAGTAGTTCCTCCTGAAAGATTAGAACAAGAAGCAAGAGATTTAGCTCTAAAAATTTCAGAAAAGCCACCATTAGCATTAATGGCTGCAAAGCTTGCCATAGAACAAGGACTCGAAAGCAACATATGGGCTGGATTAAACTTAGAGGCAAACCTGTTTGGTCTATTGTTTAGCACTGAAGACGTTGCTGAAGGAGTTACTGCATTCTTAGAAAAGAAGAAACCTTCATTCAAAGGTAAATAAATTTTATTACCAGAATTAATGTGAATAAATTTTTAATCCTTTTTCTAATCTTAATAATATTGAAGCCGGGTCGTCTAGCGGCCCAGGATGCGGGGCCTTGGATGGCTTTCAGGTAGCCAAAGGAACCCCCGTGACCGGGGTTCGAATCCCCGCCCGGCTACCATTTTAAACGTATATTATTTCTAACCCTAGTTCTCTTATAATAGAATCTATTCTCTTTCTAATTTCAGACTTTATTCCTTTCTTTTCAATTATTGCAGCTTTAATCCTAGGGTTACTTTTCTCAACACATTGTTTCAATAGATCAAAATCTAAATAATCCGCATAATGCTTAGAAATTATGTGACCGAAACAATATTTATCGTTTAATTCCATTTCAGTAAACTTTTTAGGATAATGAGTTGATCCTATTCCTATTGAAGGTATACAGTCATAATCTATATCCACATTACTTATAGTATCTATTATTGTTTGGGCTAAAGAATTAATTGCCTTTATGTCATTCCATTCTTTTTCTGTACTACCTATTTCTATAAATAAAAGGGGTTTGATTAATGATGTTGGACCATGATGGGTAGCCTCTAAAGTGAAAGCATACTCTTTTAATTCAAGAGAGTTTTTATAATAATTTCTAAATATTTGCTTAGTTATAGCTGGATTAACGTAAGATAACTGTTTAGGTTTTCCTCCATATAAGGCATCACTTACGTTGCCTGTGTGATGCACGCTAAGTGTTTTTGTGTTGCTAGTTGATTGATGCTTTGAAACGACTATAATAAAATCAGCGTTCTCGTCTGGTGTTTCATCTAAGAAATCAAAATTTATTGTATCTTCATTAAATCCCCCTAACATTATGCCGTTTATGTTATAGCATGATATAGCCTTTCCACAATAACTAATGCTGCCTCCTCTTTCTACAAGCTTTTCAGCAACGTTTTTTCCTACTGGATCGTTTATTGAATAAGCAATTGCGTATCTTAACATATTTAACTCCCATTGAATTGTACATAAATTATTTAATAAATTTGATTTAGTAAATTTAATAGAAAATTATAATTCCTTAAATTAACTTAAAAATAGGGGAGAAAATGATATCCTCAGCACAACTAGAAGTTGTATATGAGGACCCAAGCTTATTACTTAGAGGTTTTGAAACAATAAAAAATTATATTAATGGGCTAAAATGTATCACAACAGCCTCTCCTGCATGGGCTATTGCCTCTTGTGATAACCTATTCATTAAAGCCAAAATTGATATAGAAGAAAACTTAAACTTACAAACAATAGCTAAAGCTTCAATAAGTATAAAATTAGAAGGTGACTCTAATGGTATGGTAAGAATCATTTCTGATCTAACAAAAATAGTAAAAGATTCTGGAGGAGGAATTATGCTAAAATCTTAATTATTAATAGCAAAACTTTAATTTCTTCTAATTTATGATTTAATTGGTGAGTGTTAAGTGCAAAAAATAGTTATTATTGGTGCTGGAGCAGGAGGCATGGCAGTAGCTTCTAGAGCTAAAAGACTAAACAATAAGCTAAGTGTAACCGTTTTGGAGAAAACAAATTATGCAAGCTTTGCTTTATGTGGTATCCCATATTACATTGGAAATATAGTTAAAGAACTTGACGATCTTCTGTTTTACCCACCAGAAGAATTTACTAAAAGAGGTATAGATCTTAGGTTTAACAAAGAAGTTACAGAAGTTGATGCTGGAAATAAGACTCTAAAATTCAGAGATTTAAAGTCAGGAAAAGAAGAAACATTAGAATGGGATAAATTAGTTATAGCAACTGGAGCAAGATCTAAAGCAGATAAAATATGGCCAGAAATAAAAAACGCAAAAAACGTTTTTTACATAACCCATTTAGACTCAGGAGAAATTATAAGAAATTACGCTTTAAAATTAGGAAGAGGCAAAAAGGCTGTAATAATAGGATCAGGCTATGTTGGATTGGAATTAATAGAAAATTTAACTAATCTAGGTCTAAAAGTAACTGTTATAGAAGCTCTTAACCAAATACTTCCTAAAATGTTAGATCCTGATTTAGCAAGTATTGTTGAAGACTATTTGAAATCTAAAGGAATTGAAATAGTGAAGAGCTCCCCCGTAGAATCTTTTGAAATAAATAATGATGGTGAAGCTGTTAAAGTTAGGACAAGCAGTGGTTCTTTTGATGGCGATATGTTTATTATAGGTGTTGGGATAGAGCCTAATAATGATATAGCAAAGCAACTTAAATTAAACCTAGGAAGCAGTGGAGGTATAATTGTTAACGAGAAGCTATTAACAAGCAACCCCGATATCTATGCAGTTGGAGATGTAACTGAACATCTAGACTTAATTACTGGAAAGTTCGTTTGGAGACCATTCGCACAAATAGCAAATAAGATGGGTTATATAGCCGGAAGCAATATAGGAGGTTTGGACGCAATATTTAGAGGAAGTGTTGGTAGTTCTGCATTAAAGACTTTTGATATGGTAGCAGCTAGAACTGGATTATCTAAATCGGAAGCAGAAAAGCTTGGTTATAAAGTTATTGAAGCCTCTCTAAACGCTGGAATTAGAGCCCATTATATTCCTGGCGGAGAAAATAAAATGTATCTTAAAGTAGTCTCTGACGATAAGACAGGCAAATTATTAGGTGCACAAGCGATTGGTCCAGGAGAATCTGTTTTCTGGCGTATTAATGTAGTTGCGTCTCTTTTAACAGTTAAAGGAACTATATGGGATCTATTTAATAGCGATATTGGCTATCAACCTACCTTGAGTCCTGCCTGGGATCCATTAATAATAGCCTCAAGACTTCTTATGAGAAATTTGGGAGAAAAACCTATCTAATTAAGGTTTTCTAATTAATCTTTTTTATAGAAAAGTATATTTACCCTGCAAGATTCTTTAATAGTAAATAATAATTAGAGGATGATAAATATTGCCTAATATAAAAGAACTAATGATGGCTGCCCAAGGTATTATTAAAGCAGATACTATCATTACTAATGCTAATTTAATTAGCGTGACAACTAGTGAAATAATTGAAAATGCATCAATAACAACGTACAAAGGAATAATAACAAGGATTCTAAACAAGGAAGAGGACATAAACAATTATATAGGTTATAGAACAAAAATTATAGACGCAAAAAATAATTATGTAATGCCTGGATTTATAGAAAGCCATATACACATAGAATCTAGCTTATTAAATGTTAGAGAATTTGGAAAACTTGAGGTTATGCATGGAGTAACAACTGTAATTGCTGATCCTCATGAAATAGGTAACGTTTTGGGAAATGAAGGAGTTAATCTGTTTATTGAAGAAAGCAAACATGCTCTCCCAAGAATTTATTTTGAGGTTCCAAGTTGCGTACCCGCTATAGATATTAATAAGGGTTTAGATAGTGGAGCAAAAATAATTAATAATAATGATATAAGAGAATTGATGAAATCAGAAAAAATTATCGGATTAGGAGAAGTAATGGACTTTGAAAGCGTTTTACAAGGAGAAAGAGAAATGCTAGAAAGGATAGAAATAGCAAAAAATAACAACAAGGTCATCGAAGGACATGCCCCACTTCTTAATAAAGAAAAATTAGATAGCTATCTTATAGCAGGCATTAGCAGCGATCATGAATCTTCTATATTAGAAGAGGCCTTAGAGAAAGTAAGAAAAGGTATGTACATATTTATGAGAGAAGGCAGTGCCTGGAAAAATTTGAGTGAACTTTCAAAACTTATAACTAGCTATAAAATTGATAGCAGAAGGCTTATTCTTGTTGCAGACGATATAAATGTTGTTGATCTGGTAGAATATGGACATTTAGATTATTTGATAAACAAAGCCATAGAATTAGGGATAGATCCTATTAAAGCAATTCAGATGGTTACGATAAATCCTGCAGAGCACCTTCGAATTGATGATAAAATAGGTATAATAGCTCCTGGTAGATACGCTGATTTAGTTTTCTCCGAAAATTTAAATAAAATAAATATAAACACTACAATCATTGAAGGAGAAGTTGTATATAGATATGGTAAAATAGTTAAAAATATTGATGATAACTTCATTTATCCAAAATATGCAAGCAATACAATTAATTTAAACAAATTTAGCGAAGAAGACCTTTTAATTAAGATAAATGATAATTTAAAAGAAGTAAACGCGAATATAATAAAAGCTATTCCAGGAAGCGCTTTAACTGAAAAAACAGTTGAAGAACTACCAGTTAAAAAAGGGTTTATAGATTCTGATGAAGATAGAAACATAATGCACATAGCAGTCATAGATAGACATCATGCATCAGGCAATATAGGGAAAGGTTTTGTTAAAAATTTAGGAATTGAGAGAGGAGCAATAGCTCAAACAATAGCCCATGATACGCATAATTTAATTATAGCAGGCTACGATGTAAAAGATATGATAACAGCATCGAAATACGTTATAGAATCTAATGGCGGTATTGCATATGTTGATAAAGGAAAACTCATTTCAATTGTTAAGCTTCCTATTGCGGGATTAATAAATAACTCAAGTTATGGAGAGGTTTATAGAGAAGTAAAACAACTAGAAGAATCTTTAAGCGTAGCAGGGGGTTCACTTAATAGCATTTTCATGACATTAGGCCTTATATCATTACCCGTTATACCTGAATTAAGAATAACAGATAAAGGTCTTGTTGATGTTATGAAAGGAAAAATAATTGATCCAATTAGCAGGGCTCAATAGTAGCTGGAGGCTTTGTTGATGTTATGAAGGAAACTGCTGTAATTTTTTTAACTTCATTTGTTATTCTATGAGATATATCATCAACGACATCATTATTAGGTAAATAATAATCGGCTGTCATGCCATCGTTACTTGTTACAAGCCTTACATTAATTATATATCCTTCTTCCCTTTCATCTCCTTTTACCCCGACCCAAGATTCCGATATAGACACAACTGATTGCCATAAGCTATTGTATATTCCTCTTGACTTTAATTCATCAGATACTATCTTGTCAGCTTTTCTTAACAAGTCTAACTTTTCGTTTGTGAACTTACCTATAATTCTCACAGCCAATCCTGGACCTGGAAATGGATGTCTACTAAGTATTTCTTTAGGAATCCCTAATATGCTTCCCAATTCTCTAATCTCATCCTTATATAATCCCTTTAGGGGTTCTATTAGTTGAACATCAAACCACTTAGGGATGCCGCCTACATTATGATGCGATTTAATTTTTTGTGAGTGTTTAGTTTTCCCACTTTCTATTACATCTGGATAGGTAGTACCTTGTATTAGATAAGATGCTGCTTCTTCTGTTATTATTTTGTTAAGTTTTTCTGCAAATAATTCTCCTATTATTTTCCTCCTTTCTTCACAGCTCTCTACTCCTTCAAGCCTTGTTATAAAATCATTTGAAGCATTTATATAAATCGGATTTATTCCGATCTTATTTAAATTTTTGATTGCCTCATCAACTTCATTTTCTCTAAACAATCCATGATCTATTAAAACAGAAATAACATTTTTAGAACCTATGGCCTTCATAACAATATAGGTTGCGACTGTAGAATCTATACCTCCACTTACAGCAGAAACAA
The DNA here is from genome assembly GCF_049974385.1 of Caldisphaera sp. Taxonomy (NCBI): domain Archaea; kingdom Thermoproteati; phylum Thermoproteota; class Thermoprotei; order Acidilobales; family Acidilobaceae; genus Caldisphaera; species Caldisphaera sp. The sequence continues at coordinate 49,370 of NZ_JBMFIW010000007.1, forward strand.
CCTTTCCACCTTTATACATAGATTTTATATCATATAATTCGTTAGCATAGTAATTTGATACTTTTTCATTTATAGAAATTTCATTAATAGCAAATCCTGATAATCGAGCAAAGTTTTTCAAAATTAATTCTCCTTTTCTTGTATGACTAACCTCTGGGTGGAATTGAACACCAAATACATTCACGTTTGGTATTTTAATTGCAGAAATGCAACCTCTTTCAGATACAGCATTTACCTCTGCATCGCCTGCTTCATTAACACAATCTCCGTGACTCATCCAAACTTCTTCTATATTTTCAAGATTATAAAGCAACTCATTTCTTTTCTTTAAATATATTTTTGTTCTGCCATATTCAGGATTATTAATGATTTTTCCACCAAACATTAATGAAAGCAATTGGTGACCGAAACAAATGCCCAATAATGGTTTTCCCATATTTATTATATTATAAACATTTTCTTCTATTTCTTTTATATCATCTCTTAAAGCGCTTAGAGGACTTCCAGAAACTATAACAGCTTTAGCGTTATAAACGTTTTGATCGAATTCAGGAGTTAAGATGGAATTTACACTCATATATGTTAATCTCTTATGAATTAAATGAGTATATTGTGACCCTAAGTCAACTATTGCTATATAATCCATTTGAAACCATCTCTTCTGAGCTTATCTAAATTAAAATTTTTCAGACAATATATAATTTTCTCTATCAATAAAACCAAAGTAAGGTCTAATAGGGAACTTAATAAAAACTAATTACATTTTTAAAATAAAAATAATATTTATTGAATATGTAGCAATAAACATAGACGGCCATGATTTATAATGTTTATCAATAGAGTGTTTGACCAATAATTTTTGCCCTTGTTGCATTTACATAAATTCCGGCATTAAAACCTATATCAAATTCATTATTTTTCATTAATAACAAATTTCCATTAATTGTAACATTTTTAGTAAAAATACCTAAACAATAGTATGTAGTGTTTTGGGTTCCATAAAGATTTGTTATGAGTTCATAATAGCCTGGAGACGTTATGTTTGTACAAGAATTTATGATTTTACCGAAGTTCATGTAACCTGAAGGAAGCAACGTATAAGTAAAAGTTCTAATTGGTTTAGAACCAGCATATAGAGTAGCGATTAACCTATATTCACCAGGCTTTAGTATGAATGAAATCGGAGCATGCCTTCCAAAGGTCTCGTTATAATAATTGTTGCCAATAACAGTTATTTTCCATTCTCCTTGAGAAGGTGTAAGATAAATAGTTAAGTTATTGCCATGAAACGCGTAATATAGGTGTGGTTCCCATAAAAATTTCTGTTTATTTATCCCCTGAAATTGATAAACAATACCATTTTTATAATATTCTTTAATTCCACGATTTTGGTTAACGTTTTCTTCTGTTATACCACCGGTAAAAATAGATGGCTGTAAACTTAACGCATCAGGCACACTATAAAAACTATTGTTATACATATAGTAAAGATTCATTAATGCATTCCATTTATAAACAATTAATTGAGATCCTGAACTCAATCCACCTACTATCCATTGAGTAATAAAAGGGTTGTACTGATAGTAAGAATTTATTGAACTTTGGATTCCTGTTAGAAATTGAGGATTGCTAGACTTAACATGGATTGTAATTATATCATACAAAACCCAGCCTGAATTATAAGTAGAATTTCGAAAATTGTAATACATATAAACTTGAGGATAATCACTATTAGTTTGATTTATTACCATTTTAGCATATAAATAAAATGGAGCTTTCGTAATATAATTAATTATATTAAAGTTAGTTAATGCATAATTATAATATAAAACTCTGTTATTAGATTCAGAAAAACCTCCATTACCAGAAACAAGACTCTGATTTAAAGAGGACAGCATTGTTGTGCTATTCCATAAATTATCTTCTACATTAATATAGTAGTTATTATTCTTATACTTAATAATAAAAACATTTTGAGCCCATAATATCATGTTTTTTGTAACATTAAAGTTAGAATTTAGCTGTAAGCTGAACCCTGCAAGATTTGCTGGAGGACCAGAATAAAATTTCCCTCCATAAAATGCAAAATAACCTAAAAGTGCTTTTGTAGAATAAACATAATCTATTATACTATTACCTATTAGAACAGATCCATTATCATTTATTCCAACGCTTCCGTTAAATTTGTATTGTTGATTTATTATTTTTGCATCAAGAACTATACTAGTTATTTGATTTTTATGCTTGTTATTTTTAGCTATAATAGGTGCTATAATAGGTAATGAAATTAAAACTATAAGACATAACCCTATGAAAAAAATAATTTTGCCTTTATTATACAAGGTATTCCCCTTAAAATTGTTAGTTATAAAATGGTTAAAAGGTTTAATCATTTAACAATAAAGTTTAACAATAAAATAAGAATCTATCTTATAAATTTATGAATATCAATTTTATTGAGGCTTTCATTTAATAATCTATCTTTAATTTATAAAAAACTTTACTTAATTCTAGAAGAAATATGCATGCATTTCCTTAAGATAAAATAATTCCCTATATTTTATGATATTTATAATTTAAACTATTACGGTTTTGTCAAATTTAAAAAATACGTTTTCTTATTAGATACTATGTGAACCGGATTGTTAAAATCGTTAAAAGTAACTGTTAAAGTAGCTGTTCTGCAAATAACTGATATATTATAATACTTATTGTTAGGTAAAATTAATTTAAATGTATAATTTTTAACCTGTGCACTATATGTACTGTTATTGTTATAAAATATTATTTCAAATGGATTATTACATAGTTTGACTACACCAGTTACGTTTACTTCTTTAATGGGTTTATTAAACTCGTAGTAAGCAACAAAGATAGATATTATTAATAAAACGACTCCAATTATAATAGCAATTCTAATAGAGATTCTCATCCAGAATCACCAAATTTAATTATGTCTGTTACTAACATACAGGGCAATAATTGCAACAACAGGTAGTGCAATCACTGTCAGTAGCGCATGGGCAATATCCTAATTGTCCCGTAGCTGCTGCACATTCGAATTCTTCCCATGTGTTAGGATCTGACTGACAGGCTGCAACACATACACTTTTGCTATTACAATAGCAACAATATATACCACTACCACACCTGCAGGAAGCTGAGACATAATTAGGATTATCAAATGTTATTATTTGTTTTTTAATTCCTTTATCATAAACAACTTTTCTTTGTTTTGAATTATCTATGCTTTCTCTTAAACACTTAGGAATTTTTGCAACAGAATTGCCATGCATTTAATATTAACACCGTCATGGAATGTAATAGGTAACGATAATAAATATTGTTCATGAAAAATATATAACATAGAAATCTAAGCAGATAGACTGTAACATATTTACGTAACTATTGATTATTTTTTAATCACTTCTAAATATCGTTTTGATTTAAGTAACGTTTATATAGTATTACAAAGTACTTTCTATTAATGATCTATTAACTGATGACGGGCGCTGCTCACGAGGGTGGGAGCGAAAAACCAGATGGGAGGGTAGTGGTGTTTCCCTCGACTAGCCCCAATGACCTAAGGGTGACTGTGTATGATCCCTTAAGAGGGGTGCCCGTGGTGGAATTAGAAGTAATTAAAAATAAAAAAAGTTACGCCATGGGTAAACACATCTTAAAAACCAAATATACATATTATATTAATTATTTTTAAAATTTAAAAACTTCTAGATCATTAAAAAGGAAAACGTGAAAAATTGATCTATTTTATTAAATTGCTATTTAGCAAAAGATTATGCGATTAATAAACAACAATATACATATTAAATGCTTTTTATCATTTTTTAAACCAAATTAATAAGGGGAGTAAACATGAACATAGAAGAATTCATAACGTTTAATGATGTAGTAATAGTTCCAGGAAGATCACCAATTGAACCTTCAAAGGTAAATATTTTAGGAAAAATTACAAAAAATATTGCTTTAACGATTCCTGTAATTTCTAGCCCAATGGATACTGTAACGGATTGGAAAATGGCAACAACACTAGCAAGGCTAGGTGCTATTGGAATAATACATAGAAATATGCCAAGAGAAGAACAAGCAATTCAAGTATCAAAAGTAAAGGAACAAAAGCCTGATATATGGGAAGAAATACCAAAAGTAGATCCAGACTCTAAAATAGAAAATATTTTATCCAGAAGTGAAGATTCTTTTGCTATAGTAAGTAATAACGGCATTGAAGGTATTATATTAAAGATAGGAGCAAATTATTCTCTCCAATCAAAGAAAATAGATTATTTAGCTAAGCTATTGTCAATGATAAACGTTTCTCCAACATTAGATGAAAACCATAAGCTTAGAGTTGGAGCAGGTATTTCTCCTTTTGACTTAGAAAGAGCAAAGATACTGGATAAAGCAGGAGCTGATGTGCTGGTAGTAGATGTAGCTCATTTGCATAATGAAAACGCTTTAAACAGCTTAGCAAAGATCTCAAAAAACGTTAGCGCTGAAATAGTTGCAGGAAACTTGGGAACTTCGGTTGGGGTTAAAGATACTTTATCAAAAGTTGAAAACGTATCGGGCCTTAGAATGGGAATATCAAGCGGTAGCATTTGTTTAACTGGAGAAGTTACAGGAGCATCAGTGCCAACTTTAACAGCAACTATTAACGCGAGAAAGGCCTTAGAGGAATTAGGTTTGTTCGGAAAAATTCCAATAATTGCTGATGGGGGCATTAAAAATGCCGGAGATGCCGCTAAGGCTATCATAGCTGGTGCAAGCAGCGTAATGGTTGGCAGATATTTGGCATGCACAGAAGAATCACCTGGAATTAAAATAAGGATTGGCGATAAGCTATATAAACAATACCGTGGCATGGCAAGTAGAGGAGCCATGGAAAAAAGATACGCGGAGGATAGATATTCTAAGCCAAGCAAAGCAATAGAAGAAGGTGTTGAAGGAATTATAGAATATTGTGGAAGCGTAGTCAATGCACTAAGTGAAATGGCCTTGGGACTCCAAGCCTCTTTAGGCTATGCTGGCGCAAAAAATATTGTTGAGGCATGGAATGCTGGACTTGCAAAAATAACAAGCCTTGGTGCTAAAGAAGTAGGAATTCATGATATAGAAACTTAAGCGGGCTGTATATTAGTTTTTCTCTATATTAGCAAATCCTTTATATTTTATAAGGGCTGGACGTAAATTAGAAAGCGGAGAAAAAGAAAATAGCTAATATCTGATAAGAGTATATAACCTATTAAATATTGCCAAAGGTGGAAAAAATGATAAGAGAAAGTAAATTGGAAATACTGTGCCCTAGATGTAAAGTTCCTATGGATTATCTATCTGAAACAGAAAAAGAATCAAACAGTAATGGGAAATCAATAAAAATAACGAGATATTACAAATGCCCAGTATGCGGGAGGAGAATAATAGATGAAACCTTAATAATAAGGGATGATGGGACTAATACAATCATAGAATCACACACTAATGGAGCAAGAAAATTATTGGAAAAACAAAGAGTATCTTTAACAAAATAAATTTTTTATTTTATTTTATCAATAAATTTTTTACAATCCAGATTGGGATCAATATGATTCTTTGCTATTTTTGAGATCTTATCTGCTATGTAAATAGGTATTGGTAGTTTAGAGTTCCCTGACATTATTTTTGCTATATTAAAACTTGTTTCCAAAGATATCTTATTACCTGGACTTATATAAATTTTCTTATTTTTAATTAGTAAAATTTTCGAAACAAGTTTTTCTCCTATTTTTAGGTAAATATCACCATTCTTTATTGTCTCTTCTCCTACAAGCCTTTTCTTAGCTACACCTATAGTAGGTGTATTAAATACAACCCCTATATGAGTAGCAATACCAGCAAACCTTGGATGTGCGTATCCATGTCCATCTACAAATAATACATAGGGTTTTACTTTTTTTAATATGTTTAGTAATGATGGAACTAACAAATACATCTCTCTAAAAGCTAAAAGTCCTGGAATATAAGGAATACAAACCTTCCTTATAGTTATATCGCAATCTATAATATCATATTGAGGATATTTTATAGCAACTGCAACTCCTATACCTAAACCATTGTTAAGATACGAAGCGTCTAAACCTACTAAAACTTTACCTTCTATTTCATTTATGTCTACATAATCCCGTAAATCGACTTTTTTGCTTATAATATTTTGAACCTTAATTGCTATTTCCTTATTAAAGCTAGCTTTAATTTGCTCACAATCACTGTAAAGCATTGAATTCATTTTATAAAAATTATTGTTTTTCTTCAACCACTTTTAATTTATATGATTTTTCTACTGGTTTTTCATCTGTTTTTATTATAAGCAGATCTATCCCGTCTCCAGATGAGGAATCTCTTTCCATAGTTGTCTTTAATGCATTTACAGCAATTTTTTCAGCTTCTTCAACCGATAAATTTTCATTATAAGTTGATTCTAATACACCAAGCGCTGTCGTTCCACCACTGCCTACAGCCATATATTTGTCTTCTGTTATAGAACCTAGAGTATCTAATGTATAAATCTTAGGCTTTCCATCTCTATCAATTCCTCCAATTAATGCTTCTATTAGGAAAGGAAGCATTTTATATGAGTATAATATGTTTGAAAAGAGCTTAGATATGGCATATAAGCTCATAGAAACTTCGTTTGTTGTCTCATAATAGTTTATCTCTGCATTCATTATCCTTATCAACCCGCTAACATCAGCATAAAGTCCTGTTAGAGCTATACCAGCTTTGTTGTTAAATAAATAAACTTTCTTTGCATTTCTGCTCATTATAAAACTACCATAAGACATCCTTTTATCAGTTGCTAAAACAATTCCATCTTTTGCCCTTATCCCTACAGCAGTGCCTTGTTCGTATGATATTGCCATTTTTTACCAACCTCAATTTATTTCTGTTCGGAAACCTTTAAAGGCGTTTTGCATATACTTGCTGCATTCTATAACTTTTTCTTTTAATGTTAAAAACCATTTTTAATTAATTAAAAATTTTACTTTTCTTCAGAAACTTTTATATGTTCTGTTGGTATTGTTACGACTATCTTTGAGTCACCTTCTAATAAGGTTATATCAGCTTCTCCTCTTGTTGAATAAATTTCTACAACACGACCTTTCATCCCTTTAAATGGACCTCCTATAATTTCTACTAGCTGACCTTTAGTTAATGATGGTAAAACAGTTAATGGCTTTAAGAGCTTAACAACTTCTTGAAGATTTATTGCTATAGGCCTTTTTCTTTTTACATTCTTTATTCCTCTTATTAAATAAAATAGATCTTTTATATCCCCTATTTCAACTATCACAGTACCCTTTAAATCTTCGGAATAAACTATACTTCTTACATCTAATTTTAATGTTTGCGCTCTTTCTGCGAAAATTAGGGCTATTTTTTCTTCATATCCCCCTACTACTGATATTGCATAAATCTTGGATTCTTTCTTTTCTGAAGAAGACAAATAATATCACCTTAAGCCACAAATAATACATATATCAAATGTATTATATATCCTATAGCTCCTACTATAACAAAACCTAATAAACTCAACCTTGTCAATAAATTAAACTCTTCTTCGTCGGGCTTTCTTGATAGCAGCAATATCCTTTTCCATGATGATAAGTATTCTTTTATTTTGTCTAGCCCTGCCATCTTTAATCCTCCGTTTTATAAAATAGAGCAGGGTCTTATATACTAATATATTGAATTTATATTTTGATTAGACGTGAAAAATACAAATAAGAACTATTATTTAAAACAACCTTAACGGATTTTCATAGTTTAATGCGAAATATAAAGTAATTAAAACTCCTCCTAATATTGCATTTAAATCTTCTCTATTCCTTTTTAATACTTTGTCTTTAGATAATAGCTTATTTAATATATTTGGATCATTAATGTCTAAATCTAAAAAATCGCTTATTTTATACAAATCTTTTCCTATGTAAATATATGATTTTACAGATGCTTGTACTGCATTTTTAGAGTTAAGCATCAATTTAGATAGCTTTAGCAAATTACTGTAGTCCTTTATATTTATCATAAAACCGGCGTCTATCTTTGATAAGATCTCAAATATATCTCCTAAGGTCATGTTTTCATATTCAATGTATTCTTTATTAATATTAGCCTTTTCCAACAAATTTATGTAATTTGATAGACCTAAATCTTCTAAAGCCTCAACAAACTCCACAGTATCGCTTGGTTTCCCTTTATATAACAATTTTGATAAATATGGTCCTACGTTATTAATTACATTCTGTCTTAAAGCTTCTGAATAACCGTCTATTGAGGATAAAACAACAGCAGCTGCTACAATACCTGGTATCGGTCTCTCATTTATAGCCTCAAAGGCTTTTTTATATGCTGTTGATATTAGATGCCCTAAACCTAATGAGCTCAGGTCAATATTTCCTAAAGCAAGCTCCTTACCTCTTTTGTGTGATTCATCTATAATATCAAATATCTCGATCGCTTCTATGACCCTTTCTTCAAACTCTATTTCAGGCATAAACCTATGAATCGAACCAGGCTTTATAGGCGAAGTTAAGGTTAACATTAAAGCCCTTTTTATATCCCTTATCATTAAGTCTTCCCTGATTTTTGTATCTATTATGCTTTATAAATGTATACCATAGTTTTCTAAAGACAATACACCTTTCTCTTTTAATAAACCTCTTGTTATATTTATTATAATTGTTGGGAACCTACAGTTCCACTTTGTTGTGTTTTTTGTGATTCAACAGTATATGATCTTATAGCCTGGCCAAAAGCCTTTACTATAGGAGAGATTATGTTCATAAATGCCAAAAAGTCTTGATCAACTAATAATTTTAAAATATCAGAAATACTACCATTACTTTTTGATACCTTTTCTAAATTTGCTGATAAACTCTTCATAAAATTTTCAAAAAACTTTGAAACTGCGTCTAGAAAATTTAAATTAAATACTTGCTTTAATATATTGAGAATTTTTAATCCTAATTCTTTAATATAATTTAAAATTTTATTAAAATAATTTATTAAATCGCTTACCTTAAAAGAGTTCATTATACTGTTTAGTAAGTTGCTTACAATGTCTGATAGATAATTTGAGAAATCTATAAGTGAATTTAAAACATTTTTTTGCGTTGTAATGAGGCTTTTCATTTTTTCTTGCATAGCTGGATCTTGAGATAAGAAATCTAACGATGGTATAGAGTTAGTTATAGCCCTAAGCGTATTCATGCTAGGTATCAACAAAGAATTAGTTAAATCTAACACAACTTGTGTTATTTTGCTTATTAAAGTATTTATGTTACTTATTAAATCATTAAATGTTATGGTTTGATTTGTTTCTAAATTGCTCATCTGATTCACCATATAAATATTATGAAGCCAAGAATTAATAAGTTTCTTGGTTAAGCAAATTACCAAGTTAAAGTAAAGATTAGCAAAATAAGAAACATAAAGCTAAAAATATTAGGATATAAAACTTTGCTTTATGGTTTTTCACCTTAATAATAAAAATAAAATGTTTTATAAAAATTTAATGCTTATACAAACCTATTAAAATACCTATTATAAATCCCAAGAGAATTGGCCCAACAGTAAATAATCCTAGAGTTAACATGAGGTTTCTAACTACAGGCTCTAAATTAACAGCTTCTGTTTGTAAAGTAGATAAAGTATTACTTAGGCTACCTCCAAAGCTCCATGCATTTAATATAACGCCTATTATTACTATAATAATAAATGCTATTATATATTTTAAAATTTTTACTGAAACATACCCTAGCCCTAAACCTAATACAAATTCAATTAATATAGTTGCTAGCTCGTAAGGATTGTGCATCGCATTTATAAACATTTGAGATAGCGAGGCATTAGTTATAGTTATTGTTGAAAGTATATCAATTATCACCAGTTTCACCATGCTAGTTTTGAATTTAAAAATTTATAAGGGTATATACCTAATAATTATCTAAAATGAATTCATTATTTTATTTAATGTCTCTCATTGTTAACCCCCCGGTTAACAAAAATCTAAATATTTCTATTTTGCCAAAGTTTTTTATCATAAAAAAGATATAATTATATTAATATTAAAAATTATAATTAAACAATCAGTCTAGGTACTCCATCTAGAAATTACTACTTTACTATCAGTAAAGAACAGAATATGATCTAACCCTCCTTGAGGATGTAAGTCACCGAAGAATGATTGTTTCATCCCAGCAAATGGATAAAATGCTATTGGAGCCGCTACACCTATATTTATACCTATATTTCCTGCTTCTACCCTATCAACAAATTCTCTTGCATAGTGTCCTGATTTAGTGTAAATAGATGATGCATTACCATAACGGCTCCTATTTATTATTTCCAAAGCCTCATCGAAGTTATTTGTGGTTATTATAGATGCTACTGGGCCGAAGATTTCTTCCTTAGCTATTGTCATATCAGGGCTCACAAAATCAAATATTGTTGGAGCTAAGAAGAAACCGTTTGGATATTTTTCGTTTTTATAATTTCTTCCATCAAGTATCAATTTAGCGCCTTCATCTATTCCAATTTGTATATATTTAACTACTCTTTCTTTATGCTCTCTTCTAATTAACGGACCCATGTCTACATCTTTTTCCATTCCATACCCTATTTTCAATTTTTTGGCGTGGTCAACAAATGAATTAACAGCTTTATCATGATTCTCTTTAAAAGTGACTAAAACTGAACCAGCTAAACATCTTTCTCCAGCATTACCAAAGAATGATCCAATTATATTGGGGATAAGGCTCTCTATATTAGCATCAGGCATTACAAGAATGAAATTTTTAGCTGATGCGCCTGCCTGTACTCTTTTCTTCCTGCTAGTTCCAGTTTTGTAAACATATTCTGCTACAGGGGTTTGGGCTTCATTGAATTTTTATGAATTTATATCTAATTCTCAGCCCTTGGGCTTCACCAGGGTCACGGGAT